>JAIXSD010000266.1 GCA_027484885.1 Rubrivivax sp. | reverse complement strand
TCAGCGGCATGGGCCTGCGCCTGCTCGATGTCGAGCGCAAGCTCTGGGCCGACCACTGGGTCAATGCCAAGAGCGGCGTGCTGACGCCGCCGCCGGCCTGGGGCAGCTTTGTCGACGGCATGGGCATCTGGGACAGCCATGAGCAGGACGGCGACACCCTGATCATCGATCGCGGCATCTGGGATCAGATCACGCCGCAGAGCTGCCGCTGGACACAGACCCTCTCCCTCGACGGCGGGCGCAGCTGGCAGGACAACTGGGTCATGCAGTGGCAACGCCGCTGAACTCATCGCCTCACCGGCATACACCGCCGGTTTCATAAGTTACTGCAAACCAATATAAAACCAGATAAACCCCAATTCAAAACCACTTGTGCGCAATGTGCGCACTGCGCAGAATCGTCCGACCCCAACAAGGAGGACCTTATGCGCATCCGAACTCTCGCTCTGGGCCTGCTGGCGGCCACGCTGCCAGCCCTGGCCACCGCCCACGGCTACATCAGCGCGCCCGAGTCGCGCAGCCTGCTCTGCAGCAAGGGCGGCAACAGCAATTGCGGCCCCATCCAGTACGAGCCGCAAAGCCTGGAAGGCCCCTCGGGCTACCCCGCGGGCGGCCCGGCCGATGGCCGCATCGCCAGCGCCGGCCTGACCCAGTTCGGCGGCCTGGACGAGCAGACCAGCACGCGCTGGGCCAAGCGCGCCATCAAGGCCGGTGCCCAAACCTTCTCCTGGACCTTCACCGCCAACCATGCCACGCGCAACTGGCGTTACTACATCACCCGCGCCGACTGGAACCCCAATCTCAAGCTGAGCCGCTCCTCGTTTGAGGCGCAGCCCTTCTGCACCGTGGACGGTGGCGGCAAGCAGCCGCCCAAGAACGTCAACCACAGCTGCAATGTGCCGGCGCGCAGCGGCTACCAGATCATCCTGGGCGTCTGGGAGGTGGCGGACACGCCCAACAGCTTCTACAACATGGTGGACGTCACCTTCGACGGCACGCCACCCGTGATCACCTGGAACCCCAAGGGCACCATCTACCCCTCGGTCGATCTGGCCGCCGGTGACAAGGTCGCCACCCGGGTGTTTGACGCCAAGGGCGAGCGGCCCGAGTTCCAGACCCGCATCACCATCGCCAACAGCAGCGACGGCCAGCGCAACACCTGGCCCTTCCTGCTGGCCAGCCGCATCAATGCCGAGCAAAGCCAGCTCAAGGCCGGCCAGAAGGCTGCCGACGGCAGCATCAGCCCGGCCTATGGCCAGAACGAGGTCTTTGTGCGCAGCGACAGCAGCCTGGAGCGGGTGGAGATCCAGATCGACAAGGCGCCGCCGCCCAATGTCGACCTGCTGGTCAACGGCGTGGCCGCCGAGTACACCGCGCCGGCCAGCGGGCCGCTGAACCTCAGCTTCAGCGTCACCGCAGTGGGCGAGCTGGACGTGACGGCCACCTTGTTCGACGCCGCCGGCACCAGCAAGGCCCAGGCCAGCGTCTCGCTGAACAACAGCGGCCAGACCCTGAACCTGGCCCTCAACCCCGCCACCGCCGGCGCCTACAACCTGGTGGTCAAGGGCAGCCCCAAGGCCGGTGGCAATGTGCTGCAGAAGACCTATGCCATCACCGTCAAGCCGGCCGGCACGAGCACGTATGACTATGTGTTCCCGAACAGCCTGGCCAGCTACAAGGGCGGCACCAAGGTGCTGCAGCCCAAGAACGGCAAGGTCTACGAGTGCAAGCCCTTCCCCTACGAGGGCTGGTGCCGGCAGTGGAGCAGCAACGCCACCGCCTACGAGCCCGGCGTGGGCGCCCACTGGGCCGATGCCTGGATCGCGCGCTGATCCTGCCCCCCGCGCGCTGAAGCTCAGGCCGCCGTGAGGCGGTGCTGAAATCTGCCCCCGCCCCGCCGAAATGGTGGGCCGGGGGCAAGTCCTTAAGGGCGGCTTCATCGGCATCGGTTCCAATGTGGGGATGACCGCCTTTGCCTCCTCCCGGACCTCTGCGTCCCCCTCTTCCCGACGCCGTTTCACGCTGGCCCTCAGCGTGGAACAGCTGCTGCTGATCTCCAGCCTGTTCTGGCTGTTCAGCGCCAACCGGCTGTTCTTTGCCGCGGCCCTCAAAGACCGCCTCGCCAGCGATGCTAGCAGCTGGGGCTTCGGCCTGGCCATCGGCGTGATGGTGCTGGCCCTGCATGTCTTTCTGGTCGGCCTGGTGGCCCACCGCTGGACCATCAAGCCGGTGCTCGCCGTGCTGCTGATCGGCACCGCCTGCGCCAGCTTCTACATGCAGACCTACGGCGTCTACCTCGACCCGACCATGCTGCGCAACACCTTGCGCACCGACCCGGCCGAGGCCTCGGAGCTGCTCAGCCTGCGCATGGCCGGCCATGTGCTGCTCTGGGCCGGCCTGCCCTTGCTGGCGCTGTGGCGGGTGGACATCGTGCGCCGGCGCAGCTGGCAGCGTGCGCTGCTCGTGCGCCTGGGTGTGCTGCTGCTGGCACTGGCCACGGCGGTGGCGGCCATCATGGCGGTGTTCCAGCCCTTCTCCTCGCTGATGCGCAACAACAAGGAGATCCGCTACCTGATCACCCCGGCCAACTACATCTGGTCCCTGGGCTCGGTGATCGCGCAAGACCTGAAGGGCGCCGCCAAGCCGCGCCGGCCGCTGGGTCTGGATGCCAAACCGGGCGCCCAGATGAGCGCCCGCACCAAGCCCCTGGTGCTGGTGCTGGTGGTGGGTGAAACCGCGCGCGCGGCCAACTGGGGCCTGAACGGCTATGCCCGCCAGACCACGCCGCAGCTGGCCCAGCTGCCCGAGCTGATCAGCCTGCCGCCGGTCGAGGCCTGCGGCACCAACACCGAGACCTCCCTGCCCTGCATGTTCGCGCCCATCGGCCGGCGCGATTACGACGAGGGCCGCATCCGCGGCAGCGAATCCCTGCTGCACCTGCTGGCCCGCGCCGGCGTGCAAGTGCAGTGGCGCGACAACCAGAGCGGCTGCAAAGGCGTCTGCGACGGCCTGCCCAATGACTTTGTCGATGAGCAAAACGCCCCCGGTCTCTGCGACGGCAAGCGCTGCCTGGACGAAGGCCTGATCGCCGACCTGGACGCCCGCCTCGCTGCGGCCAAGAGCCAGTCCGCCTCCACCCACCTCTGGGTCATGCACCAGCTGGGCAACCACGGCCCGTCTTACTTCCGCCGCTACCCCGAGGCCTTCGAGCGCTTCAAGCCGGCCTGCCAGAAGGACGATCTGCGCCTGTGCAGCAAGGAAGAAATCGTCAACGCCTACGACAACGCCCTGCTCTACACCGACCATGTGCTGGCCGAGCTGATCAAAAAGCTCAAGGCCCGCTCGGACGAGGTGGACACGGCCCTGATCTACGTCTCCGACCACGGCGAATCGCTGGGCGAGAACGGCCTGTTCCTGCATGGCATCCCCTACGCCATCGCCCCCAAGCAGCAGACGCAAGTGCCCATGCTGATGTGGGCCAGCCCGGGCTTTGGCGCCAGCGCCGGCCTGGACATGGCCTGCCTGCGCCAGCGCGCCAGCCAGGCCGAACCGGCGCCTCGCCATGACCACCTCTTCCACACCGTGATGGGCCTGCTCGATGTGCACAGCAGCGTCTTCGCCCCGGAATGGAATCTGGCCCAGAACTGCAAGACCGGGGCCGCGAAATGAGCGCGGGCCTGAACGCCAGCACCCCGGCCTGGCGCCGTGATGTGCTGGTCACCCTGATCGCCCTGGCCCTGCTGGCCTGCTGGGAATGGAGCGGCCTGGACCTGAGCATCTCGCGCCTCTACGGTGATGCCAACGGTTTTGCCTGGCGCGAGGCCTGGCTGACCGCCGGCCTGGGCCACCAGGGCGGGCGCAACCTGGCTTGGCTGATTTTCATTGGCCTGATCGTCGATGCCGTCCGGCCCTGGATCGCCCGCCCGGGCCGCTCGCCCCTGCCCAGCCCGGCGCGCAGCGAACGGCGTTTCTGGCTGCTGGTGACCCTGGCCTGCCTGATCGCCATCCCGGCGCTCAAGCAGGTCAGCCAGACCAGCTGCCCCTGGGATTTGCAGGAGTTTGGCGGCAGCGCGCCCTATGTGCCGCATTGGCTGCTGGGTGTGAAAGATGGCGGCGGCGGCCATTGCTTCCCCTCGGGCCATGCGATTGCGGCCTTTGCCTTCTTCAGCCAGTTCTTCCTCTGGCGTCAGGACCGGCCGGCCCTCGCCCGGCTCTGGCTGGCCGGCGTGCTGGTCTTCGGCACCCTGTTCGGCTGGGCCCAGCTGGCGCGCGGCGCGCACTATGTGAGCCACACCCTGTGGTCGGCCTGGATCTGCTGGGCGATCTGCGTGGCGGCGGCGGCCTGGCGCGCGCGGCGCCGCGCGGTCTGAAAACGCCTCAGTCCGCCAGCCGGCGGCGGATGTCGGCACGCGCCGCCTCGGCGGCGATCAGGGCTTCGACGCAATCGCCGTCCAGCCGGCTGAGTTCCACCTCGCGCCGCAGCTCGGCCAGGCAATCGGCCTCGCTCCAGCGCGGTTTGTAAGGCCGCTCGGTCGAGAGCGCGTCGTAGACATCGGCCACGGCCACGATGCGCGCCACCAGCGGAATCTCCGCCAGGCGCAGGCCGCGCGGGTAGCCCGAGCCATCGCCGCGCTCATGGTGGCCGCCCACCACCTCGCGCATGACCTGAGCCGCCGGGTCGCCCTGCAGGCCCAGATCGGCCACCATGTGCTCGATCAGGTCCAGGCCGATCTCGACATGGCGCTTCATGTGCGCGAACTCCTCGGCGTCCAGCCGCCCGGGCTTGAGCAGGATGCGGTCAGGGATGCCGACCTTGCCGATGTCATGCAGGGGCGCAAACAGGTGCACATACTCGACCTGCTCGTCGCTCAGGCCATGGCTGGGCGCCAGGGCCTTGGCGATCAGGCGGGCGTAGGCCGCCATGCGCTCCAGGTGGCGGCCGGTCTCGACATCGCGGATGCGGGCCAGGCCGGTGGCGATGTCCACCGCGCCCACCAAGGTGTTCACCGCCGCCAGGCGCAGCAGGTAGAGCTGGCTGACGATGTCGGCAAAGATGTCCAGAAAGCCCGTGACCTCGGGCCCGAAGGCATTCGCCTCCTTGGCATCGAAGAACAGAAACGCCGCCAGCTCATGGCCGCTGAAGATGGGCAGGGTGTAGCTGCTGCGGTACTGCTGGCCGCGCAGCCAGGCAGTGTGTGCGGTCGGGTGGGCAAAGCTGGCCTCGATGTCCTGCACCACCCGGGTGCGGCGCTCGTTCTTCAGCTGCAGCAGCGAAGGCACCTCGGCCAGCACCGCCTCATAACGCTGCAGCGCCTCGCCATCCTCGTTGCTGCTGGCAAAGGTCTTGAGCGCATCGCTGACCGGGTCGTACAGCGCCAGCGCCATGCGGCCGATGGCCGGAAAACGCGCCTGGATGATGCCGTGCAGGCTGCGCAAACGCCCGGCCAGGCCGGACTTCTCGACTTCCAGCTGGTGCAAGGCCCAGGTGGACGGTGGCAGGTTCATATCGGGCTCTCCCGGGCCGTCTGCCTCCCAGGTCAGCGGCCGC
>JAIXSD010000660.1 GCA_027484885.1 Rubrivivax sp. | reverse complement strand
TGTCCTGGAGAACATCATGAGCAGCAGCAAACCCACCAGCCGGCCCCGTCGCCTGGCCCTGAAAGCCGGTGGTGCCATGGGCCTGGCCCCCTTGCTGATCGGCAGCGGCCCGGCCGCGGCGCAATACGGCAGCAGCTATGGCCGCACGTCTGCCCCTGCACCGGCGCCCGCTCCGGCCCCGGCCCCTGCACCCATGCCCGCGCAGGCGCCCACCACGGCATCGCCGTTGAACAGCGGCCCGGTCGATGAAGTTCGCCTGGCGCTGCTGCTGGGCAATAACGAGTACCCCGCGCAGCAAGACCTGCCCCCCATCCCCAAGAACATCCGCGACCTCAAGGCTTCGCTGGAAGCCAAGGGTTTCGTGGTTACCGATGCCTTGAATCTGGACCTGCCGCGCTCGCGCGCCGCCATCGATGCGTTCTCGCGCACCGTGGCCGCCTCGCCGCCGAACGCGACCATCTTTTTCTATTTCGCCGGCCACGGTGTGCAAGACCAGGCGCGCAATCTGCTGATCTCTGCCGGCGTCAACCCCAGCGTGCTCGGCGATGTGCAGAGCGGCAGCCTGGAGCTCAACCTCGATGTGGTGGGGCCGTTGGCGCCGCGCACCACGGGCGCCACCTACGCGGTGATCGACTCCTGCCGGGTCTCACTGCGCAGTGCCCTGCGCGACCGCGACGGCCTCAACCAGGTTGAAGCGCCGGTGGGCTGCCTGATTGCCTTCTCAACCGCAGCGGGCAAGCCGGCCATCTCCTCGGCCCTGCCGACCGAGAACACCTTCTACACCGCCTCGCTGGTGAAGGTGCTCAACGCCAGCAGCGAGGACACCAGCTTTGTCGACCTCTTCAAGATGGTGCGGCGAGACGTCCGCGACACCATGTTGAACCATCCGATCAAAGAGATCCGCATGGTGGCGCAAGACCCCTTCATTGCCGACAACACGCGCGTCAACGTGCCCTTGCACCGCCGCAGCGCGGCCCAGATCGCCCAGGCCCAGGCCGCGACCCAGGCCGAAGAAGAATCGCTGTGGCGAGAGATTCAAGCCGGGCTCTGGCCCGCCGATATCGTGCGCCTGTGCAGCAAGTACATCGAGCAGTTCCCGCAAGGGCGGCGCCGCCAGTCGGTGGAGGTGGCCCTGGAGGGCGCTCAAGACTCGGCCAAGATTCTTCAGCGCAACGACGTCAAGCTGTACAAAAGCTCGTTCCACAACACAGCGTCCCAGAACCCCACGCTGCAGCAAGACATTGCCCGCGCCGCCCGCGGCGACAAGGACGCGGCCAAGCGCATCGGCGTGGTCTACAAGGACGGCAGCACCGGGCAGGAATTGGGTCGATATGAGGGATGGTTGCAGTACGCCGCCTGGCTGGGCAACGGCATTGCCAGCTACGACCTCGCTTTGCTCTACCGCAAGCTGGACCAGCCCGACCTGGCCGCACGTTATGAATCGCGCGCGCGTGAGCTCGGCTTCACGCCGCCAACCTCGCTCAAGTCTGGGCTCAAGTGAGGGGCATAGGGGCGGAGGTCTGAGGGCTAGAAGGTCAGACGAGCTCAGTCGCCGCGCTTCACCCCCAGCTTGGCCAGCATGGATTCCATCAGGCACCAGCGGGTGAGCCCGCTTTGCAGCAGATTGGCGCCCACGAAGGCGGTGAAGGCCAGCCACCAGCTCGACACGAAGATCGGGCTTGCAGGCAAGCCCAGGGCCAGGGACAGCAGGATGAAGCTGCCGGCGACGATGCGAACGATTTGCCAAGTGCTCATGGGTGTGAACTCCGATGAAGTGGTGAGGAAGAAGAGGGCGAGAAAAAGGGCTGGGGCTCGATCCACGCACGCAGGTTCAGCGGGCTTGCAGCAGATGCTGACGGTGGCGGTAGGCCATGTAATACAGCGTCGGGATCACCACCAAGGTCAGCAGGGTGGAGACGAAGATGCCGAAGATCAGCGAGATGGCCAGGCCGTTGAAGATGGGGTCATCGAGGATGAAGAAGGCACCCATCATGGCGGCGAGGCCCGTCAGCATGATGGGCTGGGCGCGGGTGACGGCGGCGCTGACGATGGCACGCTGAAAGGGCATGCCTTCGCGCAACTGCAGATTGATGAAATCCACCAGCAGGATGGAGTTGCGCACGATGATGCCGGCCAGCGCGATCATGCCGATCATGCTGGTGGCCGTGTACTGCGCGCCCAGCAGGGCGTGGCCCGGCATCACACCGATGAGGGTCAGCGGGATCGGCGCCATGATGATCAGCGGCGTCAGGTAGGAGCCGAACTGCGCCACCACCAGCAGGTAGATCAGCACCAGACCCACGGCATAGGCAGCACCCATATCGCGGAAGGTCTCGTAGGTGATTTGCCACTCGCCATCCCATTTGATGGCGTAGCCGCGGTAAGCATCCTGGGGCTGGCTGATGAAGTACTCCGTCAGGCCCGCACCATCGGGCGCCTGGATCTTGGCGATCTCGGAGCGCATGCCGAACATGCCGTAGAGCGGACTGTCGATGGCCCCGGCCATATCGGCCACCACCATATTCATCGGCAGCAGATCCTTGTGATAGATCGGCTGCTCGCGCAGCGTGTCGCTGATGGTCACCAGCTCTCGGATGGGCACCAAGGCGCCGCTGGCCGCGCGCACCGAGAGCGAGAGCAGGGCGTTGAGGTCGCCTTGTGATTCGGGCGGCAGTTGCAGCAAGGCCGCGGCTGGGTATTTGCTGTGTTGATCGTGCAGCCAGCTCACGGCCTCACCGGACTGCGCGGCATGCAGCGTGCTCACAATCGCTTGCTGTGGCACGCCGAGCAAGGCGGCCTTGCGGCGATCCACCAGCAGGAGCTTGCGCGGCGCGACCGCAATGCTGCTGTCGTCCACATCGACCAAGCCGCTCTGCTTCTCGAACACGGCACGCACCGCCTGGGCCATCTGGCGGCGACCCTCAGCGTCCGGGCCATAGATTTCAGCCACGATGGGCGAGAGCACCGGCGGGCCGGGCGGCACCTCCACAACCTTGACATTGGCGCCGAAGCGGCGACCGATGGCTTGCAGAGCAGGGCGCTCGCGGGTGGCGATGGCGTGGCTCTGGGCCTTGCGCTGGTGCTTGTCGACCAGGTTGACCTGGATATCACCTTGCTCGCTGCTGGCACGCAGATCGTACTGGCGCACCAGGCCGTTGAAGTTGATGGGGGCGGCGGTGCCTGCATAGGCCTGGTAATCCGTCACCTCGGGCACGGTGGCCAGATGGGCGCCGAGCTCCTGCAGCACGGCCGCCGTCTGCTCCAGCGGCGTGCCGGCCGGCATGTCCACCACAATCTGAAACTCGGACTTGTTGTCGAAGGGCAGCATCTTCAGCAGCACCAGGCCGGCCATGGGCAAGGCCAGAGACAGCGCAATCAGGCCCGCAATGCCCAAGCCCAGCCAGCGACGATTGCGGGCGCCGGCTTGGGCGTCGAGCAAGGGCTTGAAGACGCGTTCGAACACAGGGGCGAGCTTGGCCGAAAGCCCATGCAAGGCTTGCGGGTCCACGGCGGCGCCAGCCGGCAAGGCCTTCATCCAGATGCGTGCCAACCAGGGCGTGACCACAAACGCGATGGCCAGGGACAAGAGCATGCCCATGCTGGCATTGATGGGGATAGGGCTCATGTACGGCCCCATGAGGCCGGACACAAACGCCATGGGCAAGAGCGCCGCGATCACGGTCAGCGTGGCCAGAATGGTGGGTCCGCCGACTTCATCGACCGCAGCCGGGATGATGTCCTTGAGGCTGCGTCCTGGGAACAGCTGCTGGTGGCGGTGGATGTTTTCCACCACCACGATGGCATCGTCCACCAGGATGCCGATGGAAAAAATCAGCGCAAACAGCGACACCCGGTTGAGCGTGAAGCCCCAGGCCCAGGAGGCGAACAGGGTGACGGTGAGCGTGAGGATGACGGCCGTGCCGACGATGGCGGCCTCGCGCCGGCCCAGGGCGATGAACACCAGGGCCACCACCGAGGCGGTGGCGAACAGCAGCTTCTGGATCAGCTTGCTGGCCTTGTCATTGGCCGTGGCGCCATAGTTGCGCGTCTCGCTGACCGACACCTCGGCCGGGATGACCGTGTTGCGCAAGCCCTCCACACGCTGCATCAAGGCTTGGGCCACATCGATGGCGTTCTCGCCGGCTTTCTTGGTGATGGCGATGGTCACGGCCGGGTAGGTTTGGCCTTGCGCCGTGCCGCTGGCCTTGTCGCCATGCCAGACATAGCGGCTCGAGCGCAGCGGCCCGTCTTCCACCGTGGCCACATCGCGCAGGAACACGGGCTTGCCACCCTGTACACCGACGATCAACTCGGCCACCTCACGGGCTTCGCTCAAGAAAGCACCGGCCTCCAGCGCAATGGCCTGGTTGTTCTGCAGCAAATCACCCAGGGGCAGGGCCAGGTTCGCGCCCTGCAGGGCCTGGCGCAGATCGGCCAGGGTCAGGCCGCTGGCATTGAGACGGGCCGGGTCGATGCGCACGTTCAGGGCGCGGCCCGGTCCGCCGATGCTGCGCACCTCGCGCACGCCGGGCACACGCTTGAGTTCGATCTCCATGCTATGCGCCACGCGCTCCAGATCGAAGGCGCTGCTCTCGCCCTGCTTGGCAAACAAGGTCAGCGTGACGATGGGCACATCGTCAATGCCTTTCGGTTTGACCAAGGGGGTCTGCACGCCCAGATTCGGCGGCAACCAATCGGCATGGCTGGCCACGGTGTCGTGCAGCCGGACCAAGGCTTCGGTGCGCGGCACGCCGACCTTGAACTGCACGGTCAACACCGCCAGCCCCGGCCGGGAGACCGACATCACATGCTCCAGCCCGGCCATCTGCGACAGCACCTGTTCCGCCGGGATCGACACCATCTGCTCCACATCCTTGACGCTGGCGCCAGGGAAGGGGATCAGCACATTGGCCATGGTGACATTGATCTGCGGCTCTTCCTCGCGCGGGGTGACCCACACCGCAAAGATACCCAGCAACAGGGCCATCAAAGCCAGCAGCGGTGTGATCTGGGCGGATTGAAAAAAGGCTGCCACGCGCCCGGACAGGCCCAGCGCTGCAGGCTGTGACGAAGGCGATGTGGCTGACGGTGCAAGCGGTGAGGTCATGCGGGTAGCTCCAGGGGGCTGCGATGGGCGCGTCGGGTTCAGCGTTGCCGCGCGGCGATCTGGGGATCCAGCGCAATGCGCTCACCCCGGCTCAAGCCGCTGAGCACCTCGACCATGCCTGCCTGCTGCGCCCCCAAGCGAAGCTGGCGCAAGCGGGCCTGGCCCTCGGCATTGAGCACATAGACGCCGCTCATTTCGCCGCGCCGCACCAGCGCCGTCACAGGCACGCTGATGGCGATGGTCGCGCTGTGCCCGCCTTGTTGGCTTGCGGCGCTGGCCGGCAGTTGCACCCGGGCGAACATGCCCGGTGCCACGCCCACCAAGCGCGGCAGCTCCAGGCGCAGCGGCACGGTGTGCGAACTGGCATCCACGGTCGGCAACAGCTGCACTTTCAAGGGCCGTACCGGCTGGTCCTGGCCCGTCAGTTCGATCTGAAACTGGCTTGAGTCGGTCAAGCCGAGAGTCTGACTTTGCGGCAGATGGGCGGTCACGCGCAGGGCGCTCGGGTCGTACACGTTCAAGAGCGCTCGCCCCGGCATGGCCATATCGCCCAGGGCCACCGAAAGCTCCGAGACCACGCCGTCGTACGGGCTGCGCACGACATTGAAGTCGCCGTGGGTGCGAGACATGGCCAGTTGCGCCAGCTGCGCCTTGACTTGGGCCTGTGTGGCCTGAAACTGCGCCTCGGCCTGGTCCAGTGCAGCCTGGCTGATGTAGCGCTGCTGGAACAGCTGCTGCTGACGTTCCAGTTCTCGGCCGGCCAGTTGCAGCGCCGCACGTGCGGCCTGTGCTTGCGCCTCGCTGGCCTGGTTGGCTTGCTGGGCGGAACGGGCGTCGATGCGCAGCAAGACCTGGCCCGCCTTGACCCGATCTCCTGCCTTTACATCCAACTGCACGATGCTGCCCGCGACCTGGGCGGCCACCACGGTTTGACGCACCGCTTCCACCACGCCATCGACGGAGGCTCCCAAACGGGGCGCCGCCCATCCCACGAGCTGGCTTCGCAGGCTGACGCTTGAATCCGGGCGGGCTGCGGCAGGGCGTGCGTCTGCTCCGGCCTGCGCCCAGTTTGGAGCCAAGAACAGCAAGCCCAGCGACGCAAGGCGGAGCACAGCCCTCTGCCATTGAGCTGGGATGCGAGAGGAAGGGATGGAGGGCATGATGGACGGACCTCAATGCGCTGGACTGCAGCGTTTCTTGCCTTTATTATTTGCGCATTCATGCAAATAGTCAAATGAGAAGACGGCGGGAGTCGATTGAACCGTCAAAGGCAACACGCCATCACCGGCCCCAAATGCCCGCCGAAACGCCGCACCGGCGCTTGAGGCACAGACCGAGAGGAAGACCATGAATCCGTACGCACACCTGAATCTGGATCCGATCACTGCACATGCAGAGCTGAATCGTGTTGGCGACCCACACACGACAGCCTGCTGGTTGCTCGATGTCCGAGAGGCCCATGAGGTGGCCCGCACGGCCTATGCCGTACCGCATGTGCTGCACCTGCCGCTGAGCCAGCTTGAGCAGCGCCACACAGAACTGCCGCGAGACGCCAACCTGATCCTTGCCTGTGCCGCCGGCGGCCGCAGCCTGCAAGCCATGCAGTTCCTT
>JAIXSD010000472.1 GCA_027484885.1 Rubrivivax sp. | reverse complement strand
GCCTCGGCCTGGCTCAGGGCTGCGCGCGCCAGGGCCAGCTCGCTGCCGGCCGGCTGCAGGCTGCGCGTCTGCGCCTGGTTGGCGCGCGCCTGGGCTTCGGCCAGGCTCAGGCTTTTGCGCGCCTCATCGAGGGCCGCCGCACCAATGAATCCTTGCTGATGGAGCTGTTCACTGCGCTGCAGCTGGGCACGCGCCAGATCGAGCGTGGCTTGTGCCTGGCGCAGCTGCTGCTCGCTGACCGGCAGCTGCACCTCGCCCAGACGGCGCAGGTTCAGCTGCGCCTGCTGCAAGGCCGCCTCGGCCTGGCGCTGCGCGGCATTCAGCTCACTGGCCTCCAGCGCCACCAGCAGCTGGCCCTGCGCCACGGTCTGACCCTGCGCCACTGGAACCTCGCTGACGGTGCCGGTGATCTGCGCAGCCAGGTCCACCCGGTGCGGCGCCTCGACCCGGGCACTGGCCACCACGGTCTGCACAAAATCGCGACGCTGCAGCTGCTCGGCCGGCACCGCCCGGCCGCGCTGGCTCTGCCACAAAGCCCAGGCCGAAAGGATCAGGACGAGGCCCAGTCCCCAGCCCAGGCCGCGGCGCCAAGCACGGTTCGGCGAAGTGGCAGGCGTGTCCATCAGAGGCCTCGGCTCAAGCTCAGTTGCGGTAGGCCAGGCCCAGACTCCAGCTGTAAGAGCCCGGCTTCTGGTTGAGCGGGCTGTCGGCGGCCGTGCCGAGCAGGCGGCCCACGCCAAGATTGCTGAAGCACACCCAGTGCTTGCTGACCGAGCGGGTGTAGCTCAGGCCCAGGCCCGCATCGCGAAGGCCCGAGCCCGGCATGTAGCTGCGACCCAGTCGCTCGGCCGCCGGGCCTTCGGGCACGCCGAAGTAACTCTGCATGTAGCGGCCATTGCCACCCGAGACGCCCAGGCCCACGTTCAACTCACCCCCGGCCGAGCGGAAGAGCTGCTTGCGCAGATCGGCGCTCCAGACCAGGCCGCCGTCGCGGCCGGCCAGATCCTGGCTCAGGCTGCCACCAAGCTGCCAGGTGGGTGCCAGGGTGTAGCTGACAAAGAGCCGCCCGCGCAGCGTGCGTTTCACATCGGGCAGGCCCTCGGTGCTGTCGCTATCGCGGCTGTTGCGGCCGCTGTCGATGCGCAGTCCGAAGCCCAGGCTGAAGTTCTCGTTGCGGAACAGCTCGCGGCTGGCACCGGCGCCGCCGTCCACGGTTTCGCGGCCAAAACCCATCAGGCCCGAAGAGCCCGAGGTGGCGATGCGCCAACGCCCCCAGCGCACGGCCCAGAGCGGCTTGATATCGCCGCCGTACTGGCGGGCACCAAAGTATTCAGGGCCGTAGCGGTAAGAAGCGCCGATCAGGTAGCGCACCTCGCTGGTCGGCCCGCTCGTGCCCTCGCCCTCGGGCGGCGTTTGAGCAAGGCTGAGGCCGGGCGCGCAGGCCGCGGACAGCAGCAAGACCTGACACCAAGCCCGACCGGGCCATTCGGACTGAACAGCCAGCTGTGAAGGGGCTTGAGAGGCCGGAAGGATGGAGTTCAGTCGCAGCATCAGCGCAGCTTAGCAGCGCTGCACGGCATTTGTCCGTGTGCTGCCACTGAGCTGATGCAGATCAATCAAACCAAACGCCGGATTCAGAGGCCCAGCAAGGGGCGCAGCTGAGTCAGCATGTCGGTGGCCATGGCCTTCAGGTCGTACTCGAGCTTCCAGCCCCAGTCAGCCACGGCGGCGCTGTCGTCGATGCGCTGCGGCCAGCTGGCGGCGATGGCCTGGCGGAAGTCGGGGGCGTAGTCGATCTGGAAGCCGGGCACCTGACGGGCAATCTCGGCGGCGATCTCGGCCGGGGTGAAGCTGACACCGGCCAGGTTGTAGCTGCCGCGCTGCTTGATGGCCTCGGCCGGCGCCTCCATCAGCTCGATGGTGGCGCGCAAGGCGTCGGGCATGTACATCATGGGCAAGGCCTGACCCTCTTCCAGGAAGCAGGTGTAGCGGCCGGTCTTGAGCGCCGAGTGGAAGATGTCCACGGCGTAATCGGTGGTGCCGCCGCCCGGGGGCGTCTTGTAGCTGATCAGGCCGGGGTAGCGCAGGCTGCGCACATCGACGCCGTGCTTCTCAAAATACCACTGGCACCAGCGCTCGCCGGCCAGCTTGGAGATGCCGTAGACCGTGGTCGGGTCCATGACCGTGGTCTGGGGCGTGTCCAGGGCCGGGGTGTTGGGGCCGAAGGCCGCGATCGAGCTGGGCCAGAAGATGCGGTCCAGCTTCTGGGTGCGGGCCAGCTCCAGCACATTGAGCAGGCCTTTCATGTTCAGGTCCCAGGCCCACATTGGGTGTTTTTCGCCGGTGGCGGACAGCGCGGCGGCCAGCAGATAGATCTGGGTGATGCTGTGGCGCTTGACGACGGCAGCGATGGCCGCTGCGTCGGTGGCATCCAGCATCTCATGCGTCAGGGCCGGCACGCGGCCCTCGGGCGCCAAATCGCTGGTGATGACATTGTCATTGCCATGGCGCGAGGCCAGGGCCTGGGCCAGCTCGGTGCCGATCTGGCCGTTGGCGCCGATGATGAGGATCTTGGGGGTGCTCATGGGTCGAGGTGCAGTGCAGTTCAGGGGTGCTTCAGAATTTCAGGCCTTGATCAGGCCCAGCTCGCGGCCGGCCTGGGCAAAGGCGGCGACGGCACGCTCCAGCTGCTCACGCTCATGGCCGGCCGAGACCTGCACGCGGATGCGCGCCTGGCCCTTGGGCACCACGGGGAAGAAGAAACCGACGGCGTAGACACCCAGCTCCAGGATGCGAGCGCTGAGCTTTTGCGCCATCACCGCGTCGTAAACCATGATGGGCACGATGGGGTGGGTGCCGGGCTTGATCTCGAAACCGGCGGCCTGGATGGCCTCGCGGAAGTAGGCGGTGTTGGCCTCCAGCTTGTCGCGCAAGGCGGTGGAGCCCTCCAGCAGATCGAGCACGGCGATGGACGCACCGACGATGCTGGGCGCCACGGTGTTGGAGAACAGGTAGGGGCGCGAGCGCTGGCGCAGCAGCTCGATCACTTCCTTGCGGCCCGAGGTGAAGCCGCCCGAGGCGCCGCCGAGGGCCTTGCCCAGGGTGCCGGTGATGATGTCGATCTTGCCGAACACGCCGCGGTATTCATGCGTGCCGCGACCGGTCTGGCCCAGGAAGCCGCTGGCGTGGCATTCATCGATGCCCAGCAGCGCGCCGTACTGGTCGCAGAGGGCGCGGATCTTGTCCAGCTGGGCGATGGTGCCGTCCATGGAGAACACCCCGTCGGTGAAGACCAGGGTGTGGCGGGCGCCGGCCGCCTGAGCGGCTTCCAGCTGGGCCTGCAGATCGGCCAGATCGTTGTGCTTGTAGCGGAATCGCTTGGCCTTGCACAGGCGGATGCCGTCGATGATGGAAGCATGGTTCAGCTCATCGCTGATGATGGCGTCTTGCTCGCCGAGCAGGGGCTCGAACAGGCCGCCGTTGGCATCAAACGCCGCGGCGTAGAGGATGGTGTCCTCGGTGCCCAGGAACTTGGCCAGGCGCTGCTCCAGGGTCTTGTGCAGGTCTTGGGTGCCGCAGATGAAGCGCACCGAAGACAGGCCGTAGCCGTGGCTGCGCAGGGCTTCATGCGCGGCCTCGATCACCGCCGGGTGCGAAGACAGGCCCAGGTAGTTGTTGGCGCAGAGGTTGATGACTTCGCGGCCGTCGTTGGTGTGCACCAGCGAGCCTTGCGGGCCGGTGATGACGCGCTCGTTCTTGTAGAGACCAGCCTCGCGGATGCCTGCCAATTCGTTGCGAATATGGGCGTAGAAGTCTTCGCTGCGGGCCATGGGGGTCTCCTGGGTGTGGCTTGACGTTGCGCGCGGCGGCTCACCCATCCGGGCTTGGTGCACAATCCGCTAAATTGAACATAGTTCGATATATCGAACTGTCGTGCAGTATCTGGGATTTCCTTTTTGGGGTCAAGCGTCATGTCCGTGCCGAGTTTGGATCATCTGGAGCCGCCCAAGGTCGGCGCCACCCTGCAAGCCCTGAGGCAAAGCCAGGGCTTGTCGCTGGATGAACTCTCGCGCCGCGCCGGGGTGAGCAAATCCATGTTGTCCCAGATCGAACGCAACCAGGCCAACCCCACGGTGGCCGTGGTCTGGCGCCTGGCCAATGCGCTGCGGGTGGAGCTGTCCGAGTTGCTCGGTGGCGAGCGCGCGGCAGCGCCGGCGATTGAAACCGTGGCCGCCCACGCCACGCCGGGCATGAGCAGCCCCGATGGCTTGTGCCAGCTGCGCATCCTCGGCCCCATCGACCTGGCCGGGCAATTCGAGTGGTACCAGCTGACAGTGCAGCCCGGTGGCGCGCTGGAATCGGCCGCGCATGAGCCCGGCTCACGCGAACACCTGAGCGTGCTCAGCGGCAGCCTGCGCGTGGAAGCCGGCGGCAGCAGCCGCACCTTGAGCGCCGGCGAAACCGCGCGTTATGCCGTCGATGGCCCCCATGCCATCCGCCACCTCGCGGCGGCAGGCGATGCGCAGGCCGAGCCGGCCGTGGCCCTGCTCGTGGTGCTGCACCCCTGAGGGCAATCAGGCCGGCTGTGCGTCCAGCAGTTCGGCCAGGCTGACACGCTCCCAGCCGCTGCGCGCCCACAGTGGCGCCAGGCCCGGCGTGCGTTCGGCCAGCGTGGCTTGAAGCAAGGCCTGGGCCGGGGTTTCCTGCGGCAAACACAGAAGCACCAGGCGCTGGGCCCCCTCTTCTTCCAGGCGGCCCAGCCAGTCCAGATCCAGCAGCTGATCGAGCACTGGCTCCAGCTGCAGCGGGTCCACCCGCAGGCGGCGGGCCAGCATCAGGCTGGTCAAGCCGCCCTCGCCGCGCGCCTGGCTGTCGCGCAACTCGCGCAAGACCCCCAGCGACAGCTCCAGGCTCAGGCCCGGCGTCTCGGGCCGGCGCAGCATGCCGCTGCTCAGGCTGGGCGCATTGGCCGCCAGCAAGGCACCCAGCAGCACGATCACCCAACCCAGGTACAACCAGACCAGAAAAATGGGCACGGTGGCGAAGGCGCCGTAGAGCGTCGAAAAGGTCGGCACCTGCTTCACATACCAGGCCAAGCCGGCCTTGGCCAGACTGAAACCCACGGTGACGAAGACGCCGCCGAGCAAGGCATGGCGCCAGCGCACATCGGTGTTGGGCACATAGTGGAACAGCGACGCCACACCGAAGGACAGAAACAAGAACTGCGCCGTGCTGAACAGCAGGGACAGGGACACTGGCAGGGTACTGACCAGCTCATGGCCGGTGGTGATGGCATAGCTGGTCAGCGCCAGGCTGCCGCCCAGCAGGATGGGGCCCAGGGTGACGGCCGCCCAGTACACCAGCACCCGCTGGGCAATCGGCCGCGGGCGCTTGACGCGCCAGATTTGGTTCAAAGTGCGGTCGATGGTCAGCATCAGGGCCAGGGCCGAGAGGCCCAGGGCCACCAAACCCACGGTGCCGAGGCGGCTGGCCTTGGAGGCGAACTGGGTCAGCGCACCCAGCACCGGCCGGGCGATGGTGTCGGGAATCAGGCTCTTCAGGAAGTACTTTTCCAGCGCCACCTGGAAAGACGCAAACATCGGGAAGGCCGTGAACAAGGCCAGCATCACGGTGAGCAGCGGCACCAGGGAGATCAGCGTGGTGAAGGTCAGGCTGCCGGCCGTCAGGCCCAGGCGGCCCTCACGAAAGCGCTCGCGCAAGCTGTGAACGGTCAGGCGCCAGGGCCAGTTTTGCAGGGAGACAAGAAATTGATCCAGCGTCGGTCTTTGGATCAGGGGGTCGGAACTCGGTTTTCGCATGCTGGCTATGATGCCAGCATGTCCCAGCCGCCCTTGCCATCGAACGCGCCCCAGAGCGCGAATGCCACCTCTGCTCCTTCCCCCACTGAGCTTCCAGCCGCGCCCATCCCGCTGAGCCCCACCGAGCAGCGCCGCGCCGAACGAGCCGCCAAGGCCGCCGCCCGCGCCGCCAAAGCCGCCGCCCGTGCGGCCGCACGCGAAGCCCCGCCGCCACCGCCCACCGGGCGCACCCAAGCCAGCCCGCAAGAGGCGCTGAGCCGCAATCTGGCCCTGGGCGCCCTGATCGCTTTGTTTGTCTTGTGCCTGGCCTGGGAGCTCTGGCTGGCGCCCACCGGCCGCGGCTCGCTGGCGATCAAAGCCCTGCCCTTGCTGCTGCCCATGGCTGGCCTGTGGCGCTACCGGCTCTACACCTTCCGCTGGCTGAGTCTGATGGTCTGGCTGTACTTCGCCGAAGGCGCCGTGCGCGCCACCAGCGAAAGCGGCCTGGCCATGTGGCTGGCCACGGCCGAGGTACTGCTCAGCGTGCTGATCTTTGTGGCCTGCGCCCTGCAGGTGCGCCAGCGCCTGGCGGCAGCCAAAGCCGAGCGCGGCGAGGCCTGATCACCCCGAATTTTTGCTTCACCCATAAAAACGAGAGACATGAGACAAGAACACCAGGCCCTGATCGAGGCCCTGACCCATTTGCTCGGCGAGGCCGGCTTGCTGATCGGCGGCGCCACTGCCGGTGATGCCGACCTGAGCGCGTATGAGCTTGATTGGCGCCGCCGCTATGCCGGCCGAGCGCTGGCCGTGGCCCGGCCGGCCAGCACCGAGCAGGTGGCTGGCGTCGTCAAGCTCTGCGCCGACCATGGCGTGAGCCTCGTGCCGCAGGGCGGCAACACCGGCCTGGTCGGCGGCTCCACGCCCGATGCCAGCGGCACGCAGATCGTGCTCAGCCTCAGCCGCATGAACCGCGTGCGCGCGCTGGATGCCGCCAACCTGACGCTGACGGTGGAAGCCGGCGCGATTCTGCAGACCGTGCAGGCCACGGCCGCGGCGCAAGACCTGCTCTTCCCGCTGAGCCTGGCGGCCGAGGGCAGCTGCACCATCGGCGGCAATCTGGCCAGCAATGCCGGTGGCACGCAGGTGCTGCGTTATGGCAATGCGCGCGAGCTCTGCCTGGGCCTGGAGGTGGTGACGGCCGCCGGCGAAGTCTGGGACGGCCTCTCCGGCCTGCGCAAGGACAACACCGGCTACGACCTGCGCGACCTCTTCATCGGCAGCGAAGGCACGCTGGGCATCATCACCGCCGCCACGCTCAAGCTCTTCCCCAAACCGGTGGCCAAGATGACGGCGCTGGCCGCCTGCGAGCGCCTGGATCAGGCGGTGCAGTTGCTGAGCCTGGCGCGCGCCCGCGCCGGCTCAGGCCTGACTGGCTTCGAGGTCATGAACGAGTTCTCGCTGGGCCTGGTGCGCAAGCATTTCCCACAGCTGCAGCAGCCGCTGGCGGCCAGCCCCTGGATGGTGCTGCTAGAGATCTCCGACGCCGAGAGCGAAGCCCATGCGCGCGCCATGTTCGAGGGCCTGCTGGAGTCGGCGCTGGAAGCCGAGCTGATCTGCGACGCCGCCGTGGCCGAAAGCCTGCCGCAATCGCACGCGCTCTGGCATCTGCGCGAGTCCATCCCGCTGGCCCAGGCCGAAGAAGGCTTGAACATCAAGCACGACATCGCCCTGCCCGTCTCGGCCATCCCGGCCTTTGTCAGCAGCACCGATGCGGCCCTGGAGCAGGCCTTCCCCGGCATCCGCATGGTGGACTTTGGCCACCTG
>JAIXSD010000189.1 GCA_027484885.1 Rubrivivax sp. | reverse complement strand
GATCTGGAGCGAGAGCTGGGCCTCGCTGCGCATCGAAGGCTGCAGCCAGGTGCGCTTGAGCCGCCTGGGCTTGAGCGGCTTTACGCCCAAGGGACTGAGCCTGCTGCAGATTGCCGGCGCCAGCGCGCTGGAGATCAGCGCCTGCCGCATCAAGGGCTACACGGGAGAGGATCTGCCCGCGCGTCTGAAGCTGGTGTTTGAGCTGCTGCCGGACTTCAAGCCCTTGCAGCCCAGCTTCGAGGTCAAGGAAGGGCGGGTGTTTGAGCCGATCGATGCGCGTGTGGCCGAGGCCTATGCCCAGCTCACCGCGGCCCAGCGCAAGAGCCTGGGCGCCCAGATCGCCAATTACCTGCGCAAGGCCGACGCCGGCGCCTTGGCTCTGGCCCCCGAGGAGCGCGAGGCGCTGCAGCAGTTCCAGCAAGAGGTGCAGGACGAGCAGACCCCGGCCCAACAGCTGCTGGCCACGCTGGAGCGCTGGCGTGTGGGCGTGCTGTTGAGCCAGGGTGGCTCGGCCCTGACCCTGGCCGATGCGCGCGCTGACACCTTGCTGGCGGACAACCTGTTCCACGGCCAGCTGGCTTTGTATGGCGACGCCAGCCTGCCCGAGTTCCCTCAAGCCTTGTTCCAGGGCCTGAGCCAGGCCTTGAAGGCCGGAAGGCTCAGCCTGGCCCATGGCAGCGGCCGGCTGCGCCTGCGCAACAACCGCTTGCGTGGCGTGCGCCTGGCTGACGAATGGGTGAAGCGCATCGACAGCTTGATCAAGAAAGGGGGTGTGCTGGAGGGCTGCTATCGCAGCCTGGTGGGCGATGCCAATACCGCCAGCGCCCTGACCCTGGATCTGCTGGCCTATGAGCTCAGCCTCAGTACCACGGCGTTTGAGCGCAATGACGATGTTGGCGTCGTCATTGCCGAGCAAGGCAAGTACCTCGGCAACTTCGCCCACAACGATTTCCGGCTGTTTGCCTTCGGCCATACGCCGGAGAAGTTCGGCAACGGTCCGCTGAACATCGTGGATGCCTGAACGCGAGCGGGCCGGCCAGCTGGCTGGCTGGCTGGCTGGCCGAGTTCCGGGTGACTCAGGTTTTCTTGCTTTTGCTGGCGCTCTGGGCCAGCAAAAGCTGCTGGGCTTGTTCGACCAGCGGGTCGTCGGGGTAGCCGTCAACGCGCAGCAGGCGCCGCTCGTGCAGTGCCGCGCGGCGCAGGGCCTGGCTGAAATGTTCGTCGAACAGGCTCTGGTAGCTGCCGTTGCGTTGGGCGTTCTGCAGGCCCAGGTGCAGGGCTTCGGCCAGCTCGGGCGCGTCCGGGCGCACGACGAAATAGTCGTCCAGCGGGTAGCGCAGGCCCAGGCCTGGCACCACCGCCAGGCCAGGGCCGACCAGCTTGCCGTTGGCCAGCTCTTCCCAGATTTCGTTCAGGCCGCGCGAGAGGTAATCGCTGCGCCGCGCCTGCAGCATGCCGAACAGGCCGGCGTAGTTGGAGGCGCTGATGACCTTGAAGCCCAGGCGCTCGAACACCGGACGGTCGGTCCAGTCGATGCCATAACCCAGGCCCAGGGCCTTGAGCTCGGCCAGGTCGCGCAGCTGCGACAGGCTCTGGGCCTGCTCGGCGCGGCAGAGCAACAGGCGCAGGCCGAGCAGGCCGCGCCGCAAAGGGATCGGCACCACCAGGCCCTCGCTGGCGGGCAGATCGCGGCGCGTGACCATGGTGACATCCAGGCGCCCCAGGCGTAGCTCAGCCATGGCGCGCAGCTGGGTGTAGTGATATCGCTCCTCCACGCGCGGCTCGCGGCCAGACTGCTCCAGCACCAGTTGCAGCAGCTGCAAGGGGTAGACCCGCCGCGGGTCCTCGCGCGGGTCGGCCACCGGAAAGCTCACACCCTTGCCCGAGCCCGGCAAAACCTGGGCCCACAGCGGCGGCACCGTCAGCAGGCTGCTGCCGGCCAGGGCCAGGACAAGGCGACGACGAGGGGCCATGCGAGGATGTGAACGGTTAGGCCTTGCGCGCGCGAGGCCGAGGGGCGGGGTCGTGTCGGGACATGCGGTGGCGTTTGGGTTGATGCGTGGGCACAGCCGCGGGCCGAAAAGAACTGCCGCTTGCGGTTCGCCAAGCGATCTGGGCTGTGCTGGATGCAACAGGCCAGCATGGAGGGGAAACCGGCTGAATGTCTATCCCTCCAAGGCGGGAGATGCTCGTCGGTGCTGGGTCGGCAGGGAAAACGGTCTGTGGTTCCATATCTTGCGCTTGCTGTGCCACCATGACGCCTTTCTTTTGCTGAATCGACCTTTCTTGCCCAAGACGCTGGACGCCATGCCTCACACCCTGTATGCACTGCTGCGAACCCTGCAGCTGCTGTCTGCCCTGGTCTTGTTGGCCCTGGCTGTTTGGACCGGTCAGCGGGCTGTACCGGCCCTGCTGTCGGGCCAGCGTGCCGAGGGGCAGGTGGTGGCCTTACAGGAGCGCCAGTGGCACAGCCCCAGCCCGGGCGGCAGCCAGCTGCGCAGCGGCCGCATGCCGCAAGTGCGCTTTGAGTACCAGGGCCAGACGGTTCATTTTGAAGACAGCTTTGCCGCGCGCGATGCCATCGCCCTGGGCGACTCGGTGCCGGTGCTGGTGCATCCCTGGTGGGTCGACCAATCGGTGATCGCGCGGGGCTGGCGCAATTACTTCCCCTGGGCACCGATGGCTGGCCTGGGGATGCTCTTGCTGGGCTCGGCCCTGCGCGTGCCCAGGCGAGCTGCACCTCGCCGCGCCTGAGAGCGTTCAGCGCGGGCCGGCTGCGGCTTCCAGCTTGAAGGCGCTCACAGCATTGACCAGGATGCGTGCTTGCTGGCTCAGGCTCTCGGCGGCAGCGGCCGATTGCTCCACCAGGGCGGCATTCTGCTGCGTGCTTTCATCGAGCTCAGACACGGCCGAGTTGATGTGCACGATGTCCCGGCTTTGCGCCTGCGAGGCCTGGCCCAGCTCGCTGATCAGCTGCACCACCCGGGCCACCTGGTCGCGTATGTCCTGCATGCTGCTGCCAGCGCTGCCCACCAGGCGCGAGCCCGCCTCCACCTTCTCGACATTGCTGGAGATCAAGGCCTTGATCTCGCGCGCCGCCGTGGCCGAGCGCTGGGCCAGATTGCGCACCTCGGCCGCCACGACGGCAAAGCCGCGCCCCTCTTCGCCCGCGCGGGCGGCTTCCACCGCCGCGTTCAGGGCCAGGATGTTGGTTTGGAAGGCGATGCCGTCGATCACGCTGACGATGTCGCTGATGCGCCGGCTGGCCTCGTTGATGTCGCTCATGGTGTGAATGACTTCGCCCATCACCTGGGCGCCTCGCTCCGCGGCGCCGTTGGCTGCAGTGGCGAAGTCGGTGGCATGGCGCGCGGTCTGGGCGCTTTGCGTGACGGTGCCGGAGAGCTGCTCCATCGAGGCCGCCGTCTGCTGCAAGCTGCTGGCTTGGCGCTCGGTGCGCTGCGAAAGATCGCCATTGCCGGTGGCGATCTGCCCCGCGCCGGTGGCCACCGAGTCGCTGCTGCTGCGCACCACGCCCACCAGCTGGCGCAGCGCCTCCTGCATCTGGTGCAATGAGTTCATCAATTGGCCCACCTCGTCGCGCGACTCGGCCACGATGCGGCTGCTCAGGTCGCCCTTGGCGATGCGCTGGGTCACCGTCATCGCAGCCAGCAGGGGCCGGGTGACGCTGCGCGCCATCCAACCGGCGATGCCCGAGCCCAGGAAAGCCGACAGCGTCAGCAGGGCCAGCATGGCCCAGCCGGCGCGCTGGATGGTGCGGTCGGCGACGGCACCGGCGTCTTCCATGGCTTTGCGCTGCAGGGCGATCAGCTCATCCAGGGCGCTGAAGTAGGCGCTCTGGGCCTGGCTGACCTCGCCCACCAGGGCGTCGCGCGCGGACTCGTTCTGGCCGGCCATGCCCAGCTGAATAGCCGGGTTGATGACCTTGATGTAGGCCTCGCGGGTGCGAGTCACCTTTTGCAGCAGCTCGCTGCCGGCCTCGGCGGCCAGCTGGACCTGCAGCTGCTTGAGCAGCTCTTGGGTGGAGCTGCGGTTGGCATCGATGCGGGCCTTCTCGCGCTGTTTGGCGGCCGGATCGCTGAGTAGGGCGATATTGCGCGCCACCCGCGCGGTGACGTTGACGTTGTCCTTGAGCTGGCCCAGCAGGCTCACCACCACCATGTGCTTGTCGGTGAGCTCGTGCATCTGCTGCCCCACCTCTTTGAGCGCCACGCGGCCGAAGGCGGCTACCGCCATGCTCATCACGATCAACAAGGCGAACCCCAGCCGCATGCGCGTGGCGATGGAGCGGTCTTTCAGTGCTTGCATCTTCTTCTCCCTGTGATTCAAAGAACGACGACACCCGGGCGT
>JAIXSD010000126.1 GCA_027484885.1 Rubrivivax sp. | reverse complement strand
GCTTGAATGGCCGGCACCGGCACCTCCAGCTGAGCCACCACCACGGCGCTGGCTTGCAACTGCGCGCGGGCTGCCTGCACATCGTCGGCGCTCAGCTGGGCATTGCTGCCGGGCACGTAGACGATGGAGTTCTCCCCGTCGCGGCTGGCCACCATGATGACGGCGATGCCAGGCAGGGCTTGCGGGTCGCGGTGCACGGCGCGGCAATCGATGCCCTCGCCTTCCAGCGCCTGGAGCAAATCGCTGCCGTACTGGCGGGTGCCCACGCGGGACAAAAAAACCGTGTGGGCGCCCAGGCGAGCGGCGGCCACGGCCTGGTTGGCGCCCTTGCCGCCCGGGGTCATCACAAAGCGATCGCCCACCAGGGTTTCGCCCGGCTCGGGCAGGCGCTCGGAATGCGCCAGCATGTCGATATTGAGGCTGCCGACCACGGTCACGCTGCGTGCTGCTGTCATCTTGTGTTCTACCGAAATCAAAATCAGGGGGCGACCAGCGCCGCGTCAGGGGCGGCCGTGCTCTCGCGCACCACCAGGCGTGGGGTCAACAACACATCTTTCAGGGCGGCGCCCGGGTTTTCGATGCGCTCGATCAACACCCGCCCGGCTTCATGGCCCAGCTCCTTGATGGAGCAACCCACCGAGGTCAGGGCCGGAAAGACATAACGACTGAGCTCGATGTCATCGAAGCCCACCACCGAGAGCTGCTGCGGCACGCGCAGGCCGAGCTCGGCCGCGGCGCGCAAGGCACCGATGGCCATCATGTCGTTGCTGGCGAAGATGCCGGTGAAAGGCGCATCGGCGCCGGCTGCGGGCTGGGCTTGGGCCATCAGCAGACGGCGGGCGGCGCCATAACCACCAGGGCTGCTGAAATCGCTCTCGATGATCCAGTCCGCCTCGGGCCTCACACCAGCTTCCTGCAGGGCGCGGCGCCAGCCCTCGATCCGTTCGCGGGCGACCTCGAACTCGGCCGGGCCGCTGATGCAGGCAATGCGGCGGTGGCCCAGTTCGATCAAATGGCGTACGGCGTTGTAGGCGCCCTGCTGGTTGTGCACCGACACCCGGTCGGCGCGCGCGCCCGGCACCAGGCGGTCGACGGTCACCGAGGGCACGCTGGCCAGCTTGAAAATGCGGGCCAGGGCTTCGTCGTCACCGGCCGAGGACAGCAGCAGGCCGTCCACCCGCTTCTCCAGCAGGGTGCGCATGTACTGCTGCTGGCGCTTGGGGTCGTTGTCGGAATTGCACAAGAACACCGAGTAGCCGGCCAGGCGGCAGCTCTCTTCCACGCCGCAAACCAGCTCCGCAAAAAAGGGGTTCTGCACATTGGGCACGAGCACGCCCACGATCTTGGTTTCGCTCTTGCGCAGCGAGCGCGCCACCGCGCTGGGCAGGTAGCCAATCTCCTCGACCGCGGCCAAGACGCGCCGACGGGCATCGGCACTGACCGGCCGGGTCTCGTTCAGCACATGGGACACGGTGGTGAAGGACACCCCGGCCAAGGCTGCGACATCTTTGATGGTGCTCACAGGATCAACACTCGCACGGTCTCGCTGACGGAGGGTCAGGGGTCACGGTGCCGATGCGCCGCCAAACCCACCCTCTCTGCTCGGTTCTGATGTGACTTATTGGGGTTGGCAAACGTTTGCCAACGAGTGCGAAGCATAGCCGATGCAAGGCGCGTTCTGCGCACATGCAAATTGGGAATTTGCGCAAAGCAGGTGCGCGGCACCGAAAAAGTGCTCAGATCGCCCCAAAGGCGAGCGCAAATGCAGGGCGCCCATGCGCCCAGATCCTGCGCAGCAGAGCGCCGGGCCAACACCCCACGCCCGGCACACGGAAAAAGAACAGCCCCGGCGGTCCGAAAACACGCGGGGGCTGCATTGTGGCCTGCCTGTGCAGGCCCTCTGACCGGGATCAACCCGGAGCGATCAACGCTCGCCGATAGGCTTGACGTTGCGCGAGTTGGCGCCGACGAAGAGCTGGCGCGGACGACCGATCTTGTACTCCGGGTCGCCGATCATCTCGTTCAGCTGAGCAATCCAGCCGACCGTGCGAGCCAGGGCGAAGATGGCGGTGAACAGCGGCACGGGGATGCCGATGGCGCGCTGCACGATGCCCGAGTAGAAGTCGACGTTCGGGTAGAGCTTGCGGGCGACGAAGTACTCGTCTTCCAGCGCGATCTTTTCCAGCTTCATGGCCAGTTCGAACAGCGGGTCGTCCTGCAGGCCCAGCTCGCCCAGCACCTCGTAGCAGGTCTCGCGCATCAGCTTGGCACGCGGGTCGTAGTTCTTGTAGACGCGGTGACCGAACCCCATCAGCTTGACGCCGGAGTTCTTGTCCTTGACCTGCTTGATGAACTCGCCGATCTTGTCGACGCCGCCTTGCTTCTGGATGTCGCCCAGCATGTTCAGGCAGGCCTCGTTGGCGCCGCCGTGAGCGGGGCCCCACAGGCAGGCCACGCCGGCCGCGATGGCCGCGAAGGGGTTGGTGCCGGAAGAGCCGCACAGGCGCACGGTCGATGTCGAGGCGTTTTGCTCGTGGTCGGCGTGCAGGGTGAAGATGCGGTCCATGGCGCGCACCAGCACGTCATTGGGCTTGTACTCCTCGCAGGGCGTGGCAAACATCATGCGCATGAAGTTGCCGGCGTAGCTGAGGTCGTTCTTCGGGTAGATGTAGGGCTGGCCGATGGTGTACTTGTAGGCCATCGACACCAGGGTCGGCATCTTGGCGATCAGGCGGATGGCCGCGATCTCACGATGCTCGGGGTTATTGATGTCGGTGCTGTCGTGGTAGAAGGCCGACATGGCGCCCACCAGGCCGGTCATCACGGCCATCGGGTGCGCGTCGCGACGGAAGCCACGCAGGAAGAACTGCATCTGCTCATTCACCATGGTGTGGTGCATGACGCGGTTCTCGAACTCGGCCTTCTGCGTCTCGTTCGGCAGCTCTCCGTACAGCAGCAGGTAGCAGGTTTCGAGGTAGTCGCAGTTGACGGCCAGTTGCTCGATCGGGTAGCCGCGGTACAGCAGCTCGCCCTTGTCACCGTCGATGTAGGTGATGGTGGAGTTGCACGAGGCCGTGGACAGGAAGCCCGGGTCGTAGGTGAACTTGCCCGTCTGCGCGTACAGCTTGCGGATGTCGATCACATCCGGGCCGACCGAACCCTTGTAGATGGGCAGGTCCATTTGCGGGCTGCCGTCGGAGAACGACAGGGTGGCTTTGACGTCAGACGGTGTCATGAGCAGGTCCTTTGACTTCTTGGGGAAACTTTTACGGGGCGGTCCTGATGAGGCTCAGGACTTCTTCAACATCGGGGCGCTGCAAGTCGCCTTGCGGCTCCTTGCGACACAGCAGCAAGTCCAACAGATCGTTATCGGACAGATCCATCAACTCCCGCAGTCCTTGTGCCTGCGATTCGGTCAGCGTGTCCGCATGCTTGTTGAAGAAACGCTCGATCAGGAGATCGTTCTCCAACAGGCCACGCCGGCAACGCCAGCGCAGCTTGGACAGGGCGCGCTCGTCGATCAGCGCGTCCGCAACGGGAGTGATGGCAGCTTGGGTGCTCATGGCCAGGGCTGGTGCTGCTGCGTCCTCAGACGGCGCGGCGCACCATCATTTCCTTGATCTTGCCGATGGCCTTGGTGGGGTTCAGACCCTTGGGGCAGACATCAACGCAATTCATGATGGTGTGGCAACGGAAGAGACGGTACGGGTCTTCCAGATTGTCCAGACGCTCAGCCGTAGCTTGGTCGCGGCTGTCGGCGATGAAGCGATAGGCTTGCAGCAAGCCGGCGGGGCCGACGAACTTGTCAGGGTTCCACCAGAAGCTGGGGCAGCTGGTCGAGCAGCTGGCGCACAAGATGCACTCGTACAGGCCGTTCAGCTCGTCGCGCTCTTCCGGGAACTGCAGACGCTCCTTGTCGGGCAGCGGCGTGTCGTTGATCAGGAAGGGCTTGATCGAGTTGTACTGCTTGAAGAACTGCGTCATGTCGACGATCAGGTCTCGCACCACCGGCAGGCCCGGCAGGGGCTTGAGCACCACCACACCCGGCAAGGTGCGCATATTGGTCAGGCAGGCCAGACCGTTCTTGCCGTTGATGTTCATGGCATCCGAACCGCACACGCCTTCGCGGCAGGAGCGGCGGAAGCTCAGGGTCGGATCCAGCTGCTTGAGCTTCATCAGCGCGTCGAGCAGCATGCGCTCGGAGCCATCCAGCTCGACCTCGAGGGTCTGCATATAGGGCTTGGCATCCTTGTCCGGGTCGTAGCGGTAGATCTGGAAGGTACGCTTGGTCATGGGGTGTCCTTGATATTCGGGTCGCAGTGTGTCGGTGCGGGTTCGATCAGAAGGTACGAACCTTCGGCGGGATCGACTCGACCGTCAGCGGCTTCAGATTGACCGGCTTGTAGTCCAGGCGGTTGCCTTCCGAATACCACAGCGTGTGCTTCATCCACTCGGCGTCGTTGCGGCCATTCGGATGCTCGGGCGTGTCGCCGTAGTCATTGACCGTGTGGGCGCCACGGCTCTCGGTACGGGCCGCCGCCGACACGATGGTGGCTTGCGCCGCCTCGATCAGGTTCTCGACTTCCAGCGCCTCGATGCGGGCGGTGTTGAAGACCTTGGACTTGTCCTTCAAGGTGATGTTCTTCACCCGGGCGGCGATCTCGGCGATCTTGCCCACACCGGCGTTCAGCGACTCCTGGGTGCGGAACACGCCGGCGTGCAGCTGCATGGCAGCGCGCAGGTCGTTGGCCACATCCTGGGCGTATTCGCCCGAG
>JAIXSD010000130.1 GCA_027484885.1 Rubrivivax sp. | reverse complement strand
GCCTTGCACAAACGCTCCTGGTGGCAGAGCGCGCTCGGCCGTGGCGCCGCGGTGCAGGTGCAGGGCCCGGAAGCCATGGTCGGCCTGAAATCAACGCCTGAGCAGGATCAGGTCGGCCTAGTCTGGGCCAATATGGCCCTGCATGCCGAGAGCCAGCCGCCGCAGGCCTTGGCGGCCTGGCATGGTGCCTTGCAGGTGGATGGCTTTTTGATGTTTTCATGCCTGGGCCCTGACAGCTTTGTCGAGTTGCGCCAGCTGTTTGAACGCCAGGGCTGGGGCCGCGCCGGCCCGGACTGGTGGGACATGCACGACATCGGCGATCTGCTGGTGGGTGCCGGCTTTGCCGATCCGGTGATGGACCAGGAGCGCATTCAGCTGACCTGGGCGCAAGCCGCCGACCTGCTCAAAGACCTGCGATTGTTGGGTGGCAATGTGGCGCTGGAGCGATTTGCCGGCTGCCGAGGCAAGACCTGGCACCAAGCGCTTTTGCAGGCCCTGGAAACCTTGCGTCGACCCGATGGCCGACTGCATTTGAGCCTTGAAATTGTATACGGGCACGCCTTCAAGCCGGTGCCGAAGATACGGGTAAGCCCTGAGACCAGCCTGACTTTGGAGCAGATGCGCGCGATGGTGCGTCGATCTGGGGCTTGATAGAGGCTTTATGCGACAGTGGGTCGCGGCATGCTGGGCTAAAATTCGCGTTTAGCCAAAATGCATGACCCGTGACTTTAGGGTCAGACCATGCCAGCGTCTTTGACGAGCCTCAAAAGAAGCGCTGAAGCGGTTGCATCAATGGGCCGGCCGGGCAGTGAAACGGGTTCACGCCACGGCTCTCAAGAGACGAATTTGAAACAAGAGTGACGACCATGAAGATGATGAACGCACGAGTGCATCAGGCCGCGCGCCGCGTGGGGCAGCTGGCGCAAGTGGCCGCAGCAGCCGGCGCAATGCTGGTGGCCCAGTCGGCCCTGGCAGCCCAGGCGGTCCAAGACCTGCCGGGCGGCCCTGCGGTCAATCAGCTCAACCTGCACCCCCCGGTCACCCGCATTGCGGCCGATCAGATGTGGCTGCACAACTTCATGCTGATCATCTGCCTGGCCATTTTTGTGGCCGTGTTCGGTGTGATGTTCTATTCCATCTTCAAACATCGCAAATCCAAGGGCGCGGTGTCGGCCAACTTCCACGAAAGCGTGAAGGTCGAAATCGCGTGGACCGTGGTGCCTTTCATCATCGTGATCCTGATGGCCCTGCCGGCCACCAAGGTGGTGGTGGCGATGAAGGACACCACCAACGCCGACCTGACCATCAAGGCCACGGGTTATCAGTGGAAATGGGGTTATGACTACATCAAGGGCGAGGGCGAGGGCATCGGTTTCCTGGCCACGCTGGACACCGCTCAGCGCGCCATGTCCGACGCCGGCAAGCCCGCTGGCGATGACTACCTGCTGAAGGTCGACAACCCCCTGGTTGTGCCGGTCAACAAGAAGGTGCGCATCATCACCACCGCCAACGACGTCATCCACGCCTGGATGGTGCCGGCCTTCGGCGTCAAGCAAGACGCAATTCCTGGTTTCGTGCGCGACACCTGGTTCAAGGCCGAAAAGATCGGCGATTTCTACGGCCAGTGCGCCGAGCTGTGCGGCAAGGAACACGCCTACATGCCCATCCACGTGAAGGTGGTGTCGGCTGAAGACTACTCCAAGTGGGTGGATGGCAAGAAGAAGGAACTGGCCGCCAAGGCGGACGATCCGAGCAAGGTCTGGGAGCAAGCCGCTCTGGTGGCTCGCGGTGAGAAGGTCTACAACGCCAACTGCGCTGCCTGCCACAAGGCCGATGGTTCGGGTGCTGGCCCGATCAAGGCCCTGGTGGGTTCGCCGGTGGTGCTGGCCGACGACAAGCTGGCTCAGATCAAGGTGCTGCTGAATGGCCAGAACAATGGCGCCATGCCGGCCTGGAAACAATTGAGCGACACCGAGATCGCCGCGGTGATCACCTACACCAAGAACAGCTGGTCCAACAAGACCGGTCAGGTGGTGCAGCCGGCCGAAGTGCTGGCCGCCCGCAAGTGATGGGCTGAACGTCGACAAGCGTTGATAAAGGAAACAAGATGAGTGCAGTGCTTGGCCACCCCGGTCATGACGTTCATGACCATGACCACCACGACGACCACCACGCCCCCACGGGCTGGCGTCGCTGGGTCTTCGCCACCAACCACAAGGACATCGGTACCCTGTACCTGCTGTTCTCGTTCACCATGCTGATGATCGGCGGCATCTTGGCGCTGTGCATCCGCGCCGAGTTGTTCCAGCCCGGTCTGCAGTTCTTCAATCCGGAACTGTTCAACCAGTTCACCACCATGCACGGCCTGATCATGGTGTTCGGCGCCATCATGCCGGCCTTTGTGGGCTTCGCGAACTGGATGATCCCGCTGCAGATCGGTGCATCGGACATGGCTTTCGCCCGCATGAACAACTTCAGCTTCTGGCTGATGATTCCTGCGGCCATCATGCTGGTGGCGTCCTTCTTCATGCCTGGCGGCGCACCCGCTGCCGGCTGGACGCTGTACGCGCCGCTGACCCTGCAGATGGGCCCGTCCATGGATGCCGGCATCTTCGCGATGCACATCCTGGGCGCCTCGTCCATCATGGGTTCGATCAACATCATCGTCACCATCTTGAACATGCGCGCTCCTGGCATGACGCTGATGAAGATGCCGATGTTTGCCTGGACCTGGCTGATCACGGCCTACCTGCTGATCGCCGTCATGCCCGTGCTGGCTGGCGCTATCACCATGACCCTGACCGACCGTCACTTCGGCACCAGCTTCTTCAGCCCCGCCGGCGGCGGTGACCCGGTGATGTACCAGCACATCTTCTGGTTCTTCGGTCACCCCGAGGTCTACATCATGATCTTGCCGGCTTTCGGCATCATCAGCCAGATCGTGCCGGCCTTTGCCCGCAAGCGCCTGTTCGGCTACGCCTCGATGGTGTACGCCACGGCCTCGATCGCCATCCTGTCCTTCATCGTGTGGGCTCACCACATGTTCGCCACCGGCATGCCGGTGACGGGCCAGCTGTTCTTCATGTACGCCACCATGTTGATCGCCGTGCCCACGGGCGTGAAGATCTTCAACTGGCTGGCCACCATGTGGCGCGGTTCCATGACCTTTGAAGTGCCCATGCTGTGGGCCGTGGGCTTCATCTTCGTGTTCACCATGGGTGGCTTCACGGGTCTGATCTGCGCGATGGCGCCGATCGACATCCAGATCCAGGACACCTACTACGTCGTGGCCCACTTCCACTATGTGCTGGTGGCCGGCTCGCTGTATGCGCTGTTCGCTGGCGTGTACTACTGGGGTCCGAAGTGGACCGGTGTGATGTTCTCCGAGACGCGCGGCAAGATCCACTTCTGGGGCTCGCTGATCAGCTTCAACGTCACCTTCTTCCCGATGCACTTCCTGGGTCTGGCCGGCATGCCCCGTCGTTATGCCGACTACCCGCTGCAATTCGCTGACTTCAACGCCATCGCTTCCGTCGGTGCCTTCGTCTTCGGCCTGATGCAGGTGTACTTCTTCCTGTTCGTGGTCATCCCGATGATGCGCGGCAAGGGTGAGAAGGCTCCGCAGAAGCCCTGGGAAGCTGCCGAAGGTCTGGAGTGGGAAGTGCCGTCGCCGGCCCCCTTCCACACCTTCGAAGAGCCGCCCAAGCTCGACGCCACTGCCACCAAGGTGATCGGCTGACACCATGAGCGCCACGCCTGAGCAACGCAAGAGCAACAAGCGCCTGGCGCTGATCCTGTTCACCGTGGCCCTGGTCTTCGGACTGGGCTTCGTGACCAAGATCGCCTTGCTCGGTTTCTGAAGCACGCTTGCGATGAGCAAATCCAAGCAGCCCTGGACCCTGGCGTCGGCCTTGCGTCGGGACAACCTGCACCTGGTCGGCAAGCTGCTGGTGGTGGTGACCTTGATGTTCGGTTTCGGCTACGCGCTGGTGCCGCTCTACAACGCCATCTGCTCTGCACTGGGCATCAATGTGCTGTCGCTCAGCGAGCGGCAGCACGCGGTGCGCGCCGAGGATGTGAAGAACGGCCAGATCGACTACAGCCGCAAGATCACCGTCGAGTTCGACGCCAACGCGCGCGGGCCCTGGGAGTTCAAGCCAGCCATGTCGCACGCCGTGGTTCACCCGGGCGAGCTGACCACGGTGATGTACGAGTTCCGCAATGTGCAGAACCGTGTCATGGCGGCCCAGGCCATTCCCAGCTATGCACCCAAGCAAGCAACGGCGCACTTCAACAAGCTGGAGTGCTTCTGCTTCAACGAGTACACCTTGCAGCCGGGCGAAACCAAGCAGTGGCCGGTCGTCTTCGTGATCGACCCCAAGCTGCCCAAGGACGTCAAGACCATCACCTTGTCCTACACCTTCTTTGAAGTGGCGGGCAAGGGCAAGGCGCAGGCCCAACTCAGCGCTCCGCAGCTGATCAGCAAGGAGCCGCGCTCATGAGCCAGGCCGGTGAAGACCTGAAGCAGGCAGCGGCTCGACCGCTGTCTTTTGTGCAGACCATGAAGGCCGTGGCCTGGTCGTTTTTCGGCGTGCGTCGTGGCGCCGACTATGAAAAAGATGTGGCTCAGCTGAACCCGGTGCATGTGATCATTGCCGGAGTCATTGGGGCCGTTTTATTCGTGCTGGTTCTGGTGCTGTTGGTCCAATGGGTCATCGGCAGCGGGGTCGCCGGCGCTTGAGACTTGCAGCGTTTGCAGCGTCATCAGCAGGACTGAATTTAGTTCGAGGAGAAAAGAAATGTCGGCAGCGACTACCACGGGCAAGACCCCTTACTACTTCGTGCCAGGGCCCTCGCGCCATCCGGTGATGGCCGCCATTGGCCTGTTCTTCGTGATCCTCGGCGCGGGCCAGTGGATCAACGACCATGACTGGGGCAAGTACTCGCTGGTCTTCGGTCTGCTGTGGTGGGCCGTGGTGCTCAAGCAGTGGTTCGGCGACGCCATCCGCGAAAGCGAAAGCGGCCTGTACAGCGACCGCATCGATGTGTCCTTCCGCTGGAGCATGGGCTGGTTCATCTTCTCGGAAGTGATGTTTTTCGCAGCCTTCTTCGGCGCGCTGTACTGGGCTCGCGTCCATGCCGTGCCGACCCTGGGTAGCCTGGAGAACTCGCTGTTGTGGCCGGACTTCAAGGCCCTGTGGCCCAGCGTGGCAGCCGGCATGACGGCCTCGCCCGCCGGTGTCGTTGAGCCCTTCACCACCATGGGTCCCTGGCCGCTGCCGACCATCAACACCGCGCTCCTGCTGACCTCGGGCGTGACCCTGACGGTCGCTCACCATGCGCTGATCGCCGGCAACCGCGGCAAGACCATCGCCTTCATGTGGATGACGGTGCTGCTGGGTGTGATCTTCCTGTGCGTGCAGGGCTATGAGTACATGCACGCCTACCGCGACCTGAACCTCAAGCTGAGCTCGGGCGTCTACGGTTCGACCTTCTTCATGCTGACCGGCTTCCACGGCTTCCACGTGTTTGTCGGCATGCTGATGCTGCTGTTCATCACCCTGCGCCTGCAAAAGGGTCACTTCACCAAGGATCGCCACTTCGGTTTCGAAGGCGCGGCCTGGTACTGGCACTTCGTGGACGTGGTCTGGCTGGGTCTGTACTTCATCGTTTACTGGATGTGAAGTCGCTGCGCTTCAGGCTTGGACCGGTTCCAGGCCTTCGAAGCGGCCGCCCTGCCGCAAGCTGGCAATAAAAAAGCGCCGCAATTCGCGGCGCTTTTTTTCTGAGTGGGGCTAACGAGCGTGGCTGCGCCGCGCTTCAGCGCTGCAAGGGCAGGCCCGTCGGCTCGATCCAGCCCATCAGGTAGCTCAGCAAGATGAAGAGGAACAAGGCCACCGACAGGCCGACCCGCAAGGCCAGGGCCCGAGCCATGTTCGGGCCGCGGCTCTCTTGCTTACCGTTCTTGAACATGAACAGGCCGGCGGCCGCCAAGGCGCCCAGAATGCCGATGAATGCGAGGATGACGATGAGTTTCATGGTCGCGGATTATGCGCCCGGAGGCGTAAGCGAATGGCTGGTTTGACGCCGCGCGCGCGCGCCTGGGTGATCGGTCTGGCCACGCTCTCAGCCATGGCGCTGACGGCACGGCTGGGCTTCTGGCAGTTGGACCGTGCGGCGCAGAAAGAAGCGCTGCACCGGGCCGTGCTCGAGCGCGCCCAGCAACCGCCCTTGCGCGTGTCGGACTTGTTGGCTGAGCCTGCGCAGGCCGAGGAGCAGCTGCATCGCCTGGTGCGTCTGCGCGGCCGTTGGTTGAGCGAGCAGACGGTCTATCTGGACAACCGCCCCATGAACGGCCGTGTCGGCTTCTTCGTGGTGACGCCCTTGCAGCTCAGCAATCGCCCGGAGTTCATCCTCGTGCAACGAGGCTGGGGCCCGCGCGATGCGCAGGACCGCAGCCGCCTGCCGCGCATCGAAACGCCCGCGGGTGAGGTGGAGCTGCTCGGTCGTTTGACCGCGGCGCCCTCGCGTGCTTATGAGTTCAGCGCGGCAGCTGAAGGAGCGATCCGGCAAAATCTCGACCTCGCCTCGGTGGCCAAGGCGCTGCCCGCGCCTTTGTTGCCCCTGACGGTGCTGCAGCTGCCGGAGGTGTTGCCTCCTGCGGCCGCGAACGTCGCGGCAGCGGCACCTGCCGATGGTTTGTGGCGCGATTGGCCGGCGCAGGATGCTGGCCTGCAGAAACACTACGGCTACGCTTTTCAATGGTTTGCGCTTTGTGCGCTGCTTCTGGGTCTTTATGTCTGGTTCCAAACAATCCGTCCCCGCCTCCGCTCCCGCCGCAGCGAGCACAGCGCCTGAAGCCGAGGGCCTGACCCTGACGGTGCACAGCCTGCCCAGTTCACAAGGCCTAGCCGATGCGCAGCGCCAACGCGGTGGTCGCCTGCGCATGCTGCTGGTCTTGGCGGCCTGTGCTGCGCCGGTGGTGGCGTCCTACTTCACCTTCTATGTGATCCAGCCGCGCGGATCGGCCTACAGCGAGTTGATCCACCCGACCGTGGATCTGCCGCCGGCCTTGCACCTGCAAGATTTGCAGGGCAAGCCGGTTGCCGCCGAAAGCCTCAAAGGCCAGTGGTTGCTGACCCTGGTGCAAGAGGGCGACTGCGACGAGGCCTGCGAGCGCCGCTTTTTCATGCAGCGCCAGCTGCGCGAGATGCTGGGCAAAGATCGCGACAAGGTCGACAAGCTCTGGCTGCTGCCCGAGGACTCGCCTTTGCCCAAGCCTGAGCTGATCCAGGCGCTGACGGCCGGCGTGCCGGTGACCATCTTGCGTGCGCCGCGTGCCGAGTTGGAAGCCTGGCTCAAGCCCGCGGCCGGCCAGACCCCGAAGGACCATGTCTATCTGGTCGACCCCATGGGCCGCTGGATGATGCGCTCGCCGCCGCAGCCGGACCCATCCAAGCTCAAGGGCGATCTGACCCGCTTGCTCAAGGCCAATGCGGGCTGGGACAAGGAAGGGCGCTGAGCCGCAGCGGCTTTGGCGCATGTGCAGGGCGAAAAGGGCCATATGTTCGATCTCTCTCCTTTGTGGCAGCTGGCGGGCCTCGGCGCGCTGATCGCCTGCGGCCCTTTGCTGTGGCTGCGCCTGCGCTCGCGCGCGGCCACGCCGGGCCAGCGCCTGCGTGCGCTGACGGTGCTGACGCTGTTTTTGACCTTCGACCTGGTGCTGTTCGGCGCCTTCACACGGCTGACCGATTCCGGCCTGGGCTGCCCCGATTGGCCGGGCTGTTATGGCAGCGCCAGCCCGCTGGGCGCCCGTGACGAGATCCATGCCGCCCAGACCGCCATGCCCAGTGGTCCGGTGACACACGGCAAGGCCTGGGTGGAGATGATCCATCGCTACCTTGCCAGCAGCGTCGGCGTGCTCATCCTGGTGCTGTGCGTGATGAGCTGGCGCCATTGGCTGCGCCGAGAGCGGGAGTCGGGTCAAGGGCAGGGGGGCAATGCGGTCCCTGTTGTCTCGCCGGCCTGGGCCAGCCTGACCCTGGTCTGGGTGTGCATGCAGGGTGCCTTCGGGGCGCTGACGGTGACCATGAAGCTGTTCCCGGCCATCGTCACCTTGCATCTGCTGGGGGGCATGGGCTTGCTGATGCTGCTGGCCTGGCAGGCCCAGGGTTACAGCCCCAAGCCTATGCGCTTGAACCCGGGCTTGCGTGCCGGCGCCTGGGTGTTGATGCTGCTGAGCGTGCTGCAGGTGGCCTTGGGCGGCTGGGTCAGCACCAACTATGCGGTGCTGGCCTGTTCGGAGTTTCCGGCCTGCCAGCCGGGCCAGTGGTGGCCGGCCATGGACTTTGAGCATGGCTTCACCCTCTGGCGCGAGCTGGGGGTGGGTAAGGGCGGCGGCTGGTTGCCTTTTGAGGCCTTGACCGCCATCCACATGACGCACCGCCTGGGTGCCTTGCTGGTGTTCAGTGTCTTGTTGCTGTTCGCCTGGCGCCTGGCCGCCTCGGGTGAAGCGGGCCCCTGGCCGCGGCGCTTGCTGCTGGTGGCGGGCTGGCAGCTGCTCAGCGGCATGTCCAATGTGGTGCTGGATTGGCCGATGCTCGCGGCCCTGGCCCACACCGGTGGTGCCGCGATGCTGTTGACCTTGTTGGCAGCACTGCTGGCCCAGATCGAGCAAGGCCAGCGCTCAACGCAGGTGCAGGCCCTGCCGATCCGGCCCGTGGCTGTTTAGCGGCGCGGCTTTTGGTGGCTCTGCGCTGGAGCCACGCTGAAATTTGTTTGCGCAGATCGCTGCTCAGCCCCCGAATCCCGATACCCTGATCCCTTATGTCTTCTACGCCCTCCGTCACCGCTGCCCAGCCCACCGCCTCGCGCTGGCAGCAGTTCTACCAACTGACCAAGCCACGGGTGGTGCAGCTGATCGTGTTTTGCGCCGTCATCGGCATGGCTCTGGCCGTGCCCGGCATGCCGAGCAGCGCGCAGTGGCTCAGCATCGGTGCCGCCACCGTGGGCATCTGGCTGGTGGCGGGCGCGGCCGCGGCTTTCAACTGCCTGATCGAGCAGCAGATCGATGCCAAGATGAAGCGTACAGCCTGGCGCGCCACGGCCAAAGGCCAGCTGAGCCGCGCGCAGACCTTGACCTTCTCGGTCCTCTTGTGCGGCATCGGCTCCGCGATTCTGTGGGTCTGGGTCAATCCGCTGACCATGTGGCTGACCTTCGCCACCTTTGTCGGCTATGCCGTCATCTACACCGTCATCCTCAAGCCCATGACGCCGCAGAACATCGTCATCGGCGGCGCCTCGGGCGCCATGCCGCCGGTGCTGGGTTGGGCCGCGCTGCGCGGCGAGGTGGGGCCGGAGGCGCTGATCCTTTGCCTGATCATCTTCCTGTGGACGCCGCCGCATTTCTGGGCCCTGGCCTTGTACCGGGTTGAGGATTACCGCAAGTCCGGCCTGCCCATGCTGCCGGTCACGCACGGCGGTGAGTACACGCGATTGCAGATCTTTCTCTACACCTGGATCTTGCTGGCCGCGACCTTGCTGCCCTTCCTGACCGGCATGAGCGGCTGGATCTATTTGGTCAGCGCCCTGGCCCTGGGCCTGGGCTTTTGTGGCTACGCCTGGAAGCTCTGGCGGGGCTATTCGGACGAGCTGGCCCGCGCCACCTTCCGCTTCTCGATCTGGCATCTGTCGCTGCTGTTTGCGGCCTTGCTGCTCGACCACTATGTGCTGCCCACGGGCGCTTGAGCCATGAAACGCATGACCCATTCCAAATCTCCTGTGTCCTCGGCCCGGCCCTCGGCTCAGCCCTCGTCCAAAGGACTGAGCCGCCGCAGCCTAGCCGCCACCGGCCTGGCTTTTGCGTTGCTGGGCAGCCTGGCGGCCTGTGATCAGCTGGGCTTGGGCGGCCCCAGCAAGCTGGCCTTCAAGGGCGTGGACCTGACCGGCGCCGAGTACGCGCGCAGCCTCAACCTGCCTGACCAGGACGGCCGCAGCCGCAGCCTGGCTGACTTCAAGGGCAAGGTGGTGGTGGTGTTCTTCGGCTACACCCAGTGCCCGGATGTCTGCCCCACCACCATGGCCGAGCTGGCCGAGGTCAAGCGCTCGTTGGGCGCCGAGGGTGAGCGCGTGCAGGGCGTGTTCGTTTCCGTCGACCCCGAGCGCGATACGCCCGCCTTGCTCAAAGCCTATATGGCCAGCTTCGACCCCAGCTTTGTGGCCCTGCGTGGCAGCGAAGAACAGACCAAGGCCGCGGCCAAGGAGTTCAAGGTGTACTACGCCAAGGTGCCCGGCAAGACGGCCGAAAGCTACACCCTGGACCACACCGCGGCCAGCTTCATCTTCGACCCCGAAGGCCGGGTGCGCGTGTTCTCGCGCTACGGCTCGGGCGCCCAGGCGCTGGCCGAGGACATCAAGCTGCTGCTGGCGGAAAAGCGCTGAGGCTGGAAGCCTGCTGGCGACCTGCCGCACCAAAAAGAAAACGGCCCCGAGAGGGCCGTTTTTCATGGGGCGTGGGTTGAATCAGGCCGGGCTGAGCGCCTTGCGCATCTTCTTCATGGCCGCCACTTCAATCTGGCGAATGCGCTCGGCCGACACGCCGTACTCGGCAGCGAGCTCATGCAGGGTCATGCCGCCGGACGAGTCGTCATTGACCTTGAGCCAGCGCTCTTCGACGATGCGTCGGCTGCGTTCGTCCAGGGCTTCCAGCGCGCGGCTGATGCCGTCGCCGGCCAGCGCGTCGCGCGCCTGAGCTTCCAGCACCCGGGTCGGCTCCTGGCTGTCATCGGCCAGGTAGGCGATGGGGGCAAAGCTCTCGCCATCCTCGTCGCTTTGCGGCTCCAGTGCCACGTCGCCGCCGGACATGCGGGTTTCCATCTCCAGCACTTCTTCTGGCTTCACATTCAGCTCGCGTGCCACATGCGCCAGCTGCGCTTCGCTGAGGCTGTTGCGGTGGGTTTGGTCGTCGGCCTGGTCTTCCTTCATGCTGTGCTTCATCGAGCGCAGATTGAAGAACAGCTTGCGCTGGGCCTTGGTCGTGGCGACCTTGACCATGCGCCAGTTGCGCAGCACGTATTC
>JAIXSD010000414.1 GCA_027484885.1 Rubrivivax sp. | reverse complement strand
GACAGCTATATCGACATCTTCGACGGCGGCCCCACGGTCGAGGCCAGCTTGCGCCTGTTGCGCAGCGTGCGCCATGCCCGCGAGCTGAGTGTGCGCGCCGACGCCATGGCCTTGGGCCAACCGGTCTGGCATCTGGCCGTTCACAACGCGCGGCCGGGCTTTCGCGCCGTGCTGGCCGAGCTGCCACAGGCGGCCTTGGCCCTGGCGCCGGCGCATGAAGCCGTGCAACGCCTGGGCCTGGGCGAGGGACAAACCTTGTGGGTGACGCCGCTGCAGCCCGAAGCGCATGAAAGGAGCCGGCCATGAGCGCCGCAGCAGCAACTGACCCCGGCCGCCTGCGCCCCTGGCGCGCCGAAGACGCCGCCCACATCCGCGCCGCCGGCTGGCGCAACCAGACCGGTGCCACTCTGCAACTGGACGCCCCCGTCGAGCAATGGCTGCTGCTGGCTGACCCGGTGGACGAGCGGCCGCTGGCCTGCTTGCGCCTGGTGGCGCGCCTGGGGCTGGCGCCGCTGCCCCGCTACAGCTACCACCTGGGCCAGATCGTCCACGCCGCTGCCGAGCTGGGCCTGTTCCGCGCCCAGCCCACCTTGCTGCTGGGCAATGACCACACGGGCGAGAGCGAGCTGGCCGATCTGGCTTGCGCGCCGGAGCTGGATGCCGCCCAGCAGCAGCGGGCATTGCAGTGCCTGGTGCGCGCGGCTCTTGATTCAATTGCCGCGCATCGTGAGCGTTATGGTCGCCAGCTCCTGATCGAGCTGGCCGGCCCCCGCGATGCGACCGGCGCCTCGCCCTTCTGGCAAGGCCTGGGTGCTCATTTCTTCAGCGGCGACCCGGCGGCCGCCGAAGCACGCCTCGGCGAGGCCTGGCGCAGCCACCTCGCCGCCTTGCTGCCGCGCCAGACCTTGTACCTGTCTTTCCTCAGCCCCGAGGCGCAAGCCGCCGTGGGGCAGGTGGGTGATGCAGGCCGAGCGGCCGCCGCCGCGGCGGCCTCACTCGGCTTTGCCGATTCCAGCCATGTGCGGATTGATGATGGCGGGCCGGTGTGGGGGCTGCGGCTGCGCTGATGTGGAGCCATCTGGTGTTTTGTCCCGGGGGCAATTCGACGGCTCTGCTGAGTGGTTGGCGCATGTGCATGAATGGCATTAACCATTTTCAACCAACTTGCACGCAGACTTTTGCCGTTACGATCTACCGCGCAAGATTCGTCGTTGGCCGCGGCCGAAGACGGTTTTAGGTGATCGCAAACGATAGGTGCTGACTCAGGGTCGCAGCGGTTCTTTTCCGCAACAGCGGCTGCGCGCCTGAAGCGTCAGAAGACGGGGGAGGCATTCAGGTGGGTAGGTCCGGTACCAAGTCGCTGGTTGTTTTTGTTCACGGCAGAGGAGGCGATAAGCAGACTTGGGGAAAATTCCCTGAATTGCTCAGAGCTGACCAGGAGGTCGCGCAACGATTTGAGATCGCCGAGCCCTATGAGTACGCCACCAACCTCGCTGGTGCCGGCCCTGGCATTGATGAATTGGCTCGTTGCTTCCTAGGTCACCTCGATACGCCCCAATTTCAGCAGTACAACATGGTCGTGGTGTTCGCTCACAGCATGGGTGGACTGCTCGCACGCAGGGCTGCATTGAACGAATTGCAAGGTCCGGGTGCCTTGCGCTTGCGCCGTATTCTGACTTTTGCAACTCCACATTTAGGGTCGGCTCTGTCTCCGCGGCTGGGTAACCAGGATCGTGACCTCGCCATCGGCTCTGATTTCATGAGTCGTTTAGGACGGGATTGGGCGGAGACTGAGGCTGATCGCCACATCGAAGTGCGCCATGTGGTGGCTGGTGGCGACGGTGTAGTCGGTGAGTGGAGCTCGACCGCCGGTTTTCGGAATCGAGATTTCGACTATGTGGCAGAGGCTGATCATCGGAGCTTGGTCAAGCCTGTAGATCGGTTTTCTGCTTCCTTTGAACGGGCTCGCAGCTTTCTTCTTGCCCAGAGTCGACTTGGGCATCGCGCCGTCGAGAAGAAGCACTACGAACAGCCCTACCTCCGTTTGCCCTTGCTCGCTCCAGCCGCTTGGAGCACTGAGAACGCGTCCAGGCTCTATTTCGGGTCGCGAAGTGTTCCGCTCTCTGGCCGAGAGGCTGAGTTGCAACGACTGGGCAGTTTTCTCTCAGGTGCCGATCCCTTGCGTTGGTTGGTGGTTCAAGGGCCTGGCGGTGCAGGCAAGAGCCGTCTGGCATTGGAGCTCTGTTTGAGCCAACGCGAGGGATGGTATGCAGGTTTTCTACCGGATGCAGAGCGAGAGCGTGACTGGCTGCGGTGGCAGCCATTGGTTCCAACCTTGATCGTGCTGGACTACGCGACCAAGGATTCAGCTCGCACGCGATCTTTGCTCCATGCCCTTGCCAGTCGCACCATGCCTGAGGCCCTCTATCCTTTGGCGTGTCCAGTTCGAGTCCTTCTTCTGCTGCGTGAAGCCGATGAACGCAGTTTGCTCGAAGACATTGTGGCGCGAGGGGATGCCGAGCATGCTTTGAGGCAAACCGGCGAGCTCAAACGCCCAATGAAGCTAGGCGCACTGTCGGACCCCTGGCCCTTGTTTGAGGCGGTCTACCAGGCTGCGCATCGCTCGCTCCCAGAGCGGGCTTATACATTGCAGGCGCTTGCTCGTTTGGATGCGCAAGAGCGGCCACTTTTCGCGCTAATGCTGGCAGATGCCATGGTTTCGGCCTCGTCAAAAGGCAGCCCCGAACTTCAGTCCTTTGATACTGGGCTCCTGATGGATGAAGTCATCCGTCGTTGGCGCACCAAGTTCTGGCGCCCGGCTTGCGAGGCGGCCGGCCTGGGATCAGGGCGGGCCGAGGAAACCTTGCTTGCTCTGGCGACTCTCAGTGGCGGATTGCCATTGCAACAAGGCAGGGTTCCGGAGGTACCTATCCCTGGTTTGTTGCCAAGCTGGAACCCTCATTTGCACCCTGATTTGTTTGCCGCAATGACCGGTCGCGAGCCCCCGCGTACCGAAGTCTTGCCGCTCGAACCGGATCTGGTGGGCGAGCATTTTGTTCTTTCCGAGTTGAGTCAAAAGTCCACAGCTGAATGTCAGGCACTGTTGGCCGCGGCTTGGCGGGCAAATCCATTGGGTAGCGCAGCCTTCCTGGACCGTTTGAGTCAAACCCTGCGTCAGGACTCCCTCTTTGATTACCAAGGCGCCAGAACTGCCCTGGCCTTGTTGTTCCAAGTGCCTCCCGACTCAGGGACCATGGCTTGGGCTTTGCTTGGTGTCAACTTGCTGGCCCGTCTGTCAGCACAGTTTCCAACCGAAACCTGGCAGCTCGCGCGGCACATGCATCAAGTTGCCCAAGTCACAGACGAAGCGGCGCTGTGGGAGCTGTGGGCCAACGGGGCGTTCAATCTGCTGAACGACCTGGGCAGCCGGGACCCGCAGGCGGCGCGGGCCTTGCTGGAAGAGATGGCCCAGGCCGCGAAAGCGCGTGACGAAGCGGCGCTGTGGGAGCTGTGGGCCAAAGGGGCGGTCAACCTGCTGAACGACCTGGGCAGCCGGGACCCGCAGGCGGCGCGGGCCTTGCTGGAAGAGATGGCCCAGGCCGCGAAAGCGCGTGACGAAGCGGCG
>JAIXSD010000387.1 GCA_027484885.1 Rubrivivax sp. | reverse complement strand
TTGATCTCGGCCGTCAGGTCGCCGGCATTGCCGATGCAGGTGGTGCAGCCGTAGGCCGCCACATGGAAGCCCAGCTGCTCCAGATAGGGCAGCAGGCCGGTCACTTGCAGGTATTCGGTCACCACGCGCGAGCCCGGGGCCAGCGAGGTCTTGATGTGCGGGGCCACGCGCAGGCCGGCTTCCACCGCCTTCTTGGCCAGCAGGCCAGCGGCCAGCATGACGCTGGGGTTGGAGGTGTTGGTGCAGGAGGTGATGGCCGCGATCAGCACATCGCCATTGCGCAGGGCCAGGCCGCTGCGGGTGGGGAAGGCTTGCGTGAGTTTCTCGGCCGGCTGGTTGAAGCCGCTGGCGCTGTCCGTCGAGCTGAAGAGTTCGGCAAAGCGCTGGCTCAGGTGGGTGATCGCTATGCGGTCCTGAGGGCGCTTGGGGCCGGCCAGCGAGGGTGTGACCTGGCCGAGATCGAGCACGATGCGGCGGCTGTATTCGATCTGCTGCAGTTCGGGCGAGGCCTCGGGCGTGCCGGGGATGCCGAACAGGCCCTGGGCACGGAAGTAGGCCTCGAAGGCGGCGATCTCGCGGCCGGTGCGGCCGGTGCCGCGGAAGTAGTCCAGGGTCTTGTCGTCCACCGGGAAGAAGCCCATGGTGGCGCCGTACTCGGGCGCCATATTGGCGATGGTGGCGCGGTCGGGCACGCTCAGGCGGGCCACGCCGGGGCCGTAGAACTCGACGAACCGGCCCACCACTTTTTCGCGCCGCAGGATCTCGGTGACGCTGAGCACCAGGTCGGTGGCGGTGACGCCTTCACGCAGCTCGCCGCGCAGCTCGAAGCCGACCACATCGGGCGTCAGCACATAGACCGGCTGGCCCAGCATGGCGGCCTCGGCCTCGATGCCGCCCACGCCCCAGCCGACCACGCCGATGCCGTTGATCATGGTGGTGTGGCTGTCGGTGCCGACCAGGCTGTCGGGGTAGTAGAGCTTGGCGCCTTCGGCATCCTTGCGGCCGCTCTTGTGCACGCCTGGGGCCAGGTACTCCAGGTTCACCTGGTGGACGATGCCGAAGCCCGGCGGCACGACGCGGAAGGTGTCAAAGGCCTGCATGCCCCATTTCATGAACTGGTAGCGCTCGCGGTTGCGCTGGAACTCCAGTTTCATATTCAGGTCGAGCGCGTCGGCGCTGCCGTAGTGGTCGATCATGACCGAGTGGTCCACCACCAGGTCCACCGGCACCAGGGGCTCGATGTTCTTGGCCGGCAGGCCCAGGCTGGTGGCGACATCGCGCATGGCGGCCAGGTCGGCCAGCAGGGGCACACCGGTGAAGTCTTGCAGCACCACGCGGGCCACGGGGAAGGGGATCTCCAGGCTGCGCGGCTCGGCCGACACCGGCTGCCACTGCGCCAGCTGGGCCACATGCTCGGGCGTCACGCCCGGCTCGCCGCAGTGGCGCAGCAGGGATTCGAGCATGATGCGCAGGCTGACCGGCAGGCGCGCGATCTGCGGGAACTGCTCGGCAAGAACCTTCAGCGAGTAGAAACGGCCGCTGCGCGCCTTGCCGAACTGGAAGTGGCAGACGGTGCCGGCGAAAGGATGCGCTGCCGGTGCCAGATGAGACGAAGTTTCAGGCGAAGCGAGTGACTCGGGGTGCGGCGCGGCATCGTGGCTCATCATCAAATCCTCCAGGCGGTGTGAAGGCCATTGTGGGTCCAAGTGCGTGACAGCGCCTTGTCAGGGGAAAGTTTGTGGCTTGCCTGCGGGCGTGGGCCAGCGAACGGAAAGCTTGTGCGCTTTTCGCATAAGCAAGCCGATTCTTGTTTGTTTGCCCGCAGCAAGCGCCTGCCTACAGTCCGCTTCACCCTTTGACCTCCCCAGCGCTGCCTTGCAGCCTCTCCGAAGCCATGAACTTTCTGCGACGTACTCTTTCCGTTTTGGCTGTGGCTGCCGCGTTCGGCGGTGCAGGCTTGGCCCACGCCCAAACCACGCTGCTCAATGTGTCCTACGACCCGACCCGTGAGCTCTACCAAGAATTCAACAGCGCCTTTGCCAAGCAATGGAAGGCCAAGACCGGTGAGACGGTGAGCGTGAAGCAGTCGCACGGTGGCTCGGGCAAGCAGGCCCGTTCGGTGATTGACGGCCTGGAGGCCGACGTGGTGACCCTGGCCCTGGCCTATGACATCGACGCTCTGCACGATGCCGGCAAGCTGCTGCCCGTGGACTGGCAAAAGCGCCTGCCCAACAATGCCAGCCCCTACACCTCGACCATCGTGTTCCTGGTGCGCAAGGGCAACCCCAAGCACATCACCAACTGGCCCGATCTCGCACGCAGCGGCGTGGATGTGATCACGCCCAACCCCAAGACCTCGGGCGGCGCCCGCTGGAACTATCTCGCCGCTTGGGGCTATGCGCTCAAGCAGCCCGGCGGCAATGCCGAATCGGCCAAGGCCTTCGTCAAGCGCATTTATGCCAACACCAAGGTGCTGGATTCGGGCGCGCGCGGCTCCACCACCACCTTTGTCGAACGCGGCATCGGTGATGTGCTGATCGCCTGGGAGAACGAGGCCTACCTGGCCGTCAAGGAACTGGGCCCGGACAAGTTCGAAATCGTCACCCCCAGCCTTTCGGTCCTGGCTGAGCCGCCGGTGGCCGTGGTCGACAAGAACGTCGACAAGAAGGGCACGCGCAAGCAAGCCCAGGCCTATCTGGAGTATCTGTACAGCCCAGAAGGCCAAGAGATCGCCGCCAAGAACTACTACCGCCCGCGCGACGCCAAGGT
>JAIXSD010000489.1 GCA_027484885.1 Rubrivivax sp. | reverse complement strand
CAGGCGGCTTGCGTCTGCTGCGCGCCTGAACGCCGAGGTCGCTGGGCTTGAGAACTATCTGGCAGGAGGCCTGGCCGGCTGCGGCGTTCGAGCCCTGATTTGCGGGTGGTCTGGGCCACAATCCAAGGCTGCGGTGGCAGATGTTCTGCGGCCGGAATGCAGGGCGGACGATGAGGTTCGGGTTGGCAGAGAGCACAGCAGCAATTGCAGCAAGCGGTGATGGCCGTGGCATGGGTTCGCCGGCTGAGGCGGGCACCGAGCCCACGGCCTTCGCAGGGGCCGAACTGGCGGCTTGCGCGCACTCCAAGCCGCGTCGCCAACTGCTCAAGACCCTGAGTCTCGCCGGTGGCTTGGCCTGGCCCGCCTTGGGGCGCGCGGCCCCCGCTAGCGGCGCCGGCCGCCACAACGACTGGGTGATCCGCCACGAGATGCGCCGCGCGGCCGACGGCACGCCTTCGCTGGAGCTGGCCGTGTTGCACCTCTTGCTCAGCAAGACCGAAGCCAGTCACGGCCCCTTCCGCCTGGAAACCATGCCGCCGCGCGAGAACCTCACGCAGAGCCGGCAGATGCTGGACCTGCGCATCGGTGCGCTGGACCTGATGGCCACCATGACCTCCAAGGCCCGTGAACCCGATGGCATCCCCGTGCACACCTGCATGCGCCGTGGCCTCAACGGCCTGCGCCTGCCCATCGCCCTGGCCAGCCGCCGCCGCGAGCTGGAGGAAGTGCGCAGCCTGGAACAGGTGCGTCAGCTGCGCGTGGCTCAGGTGGCGCACTGGCCCGATGCCTCGGTGATGCGGGCCAACGGCATGACAGTGCTGCCCATCCCGCGCCTCGATGTCTTCGAGGCCATGCTCAAGCGCGACCGCTTTGATCTGTTCGCCCTGGCCGCCGACGAGGCCTTTGGCATCGTCAATGCCTTGCCCGGCGTGGTGGTGCTGAGCGACTGGCTGCTGGCCTATCCGTCCACCTTCAGCTTCATCGTCAACCATGCCCGGCCCGAGCTGGCCGAGCGCCTGCGCCAGGGCTGGCGTGTGGTGCAGGCCGATGGCAGTTTTGAGGCCCTGCACGAAAAGCTGGTCGGCGCCGAGGTGGCGCAGGCCCAGCTGGGCTCGCGCCGCTGGCTGAGCCTGAGCAACCCTGAGCTGCCGCCGGCCGCCCTGCGCCAGGACGGCAGACTCTGGCACCCGCTGGTGCGTCAGCGGGTGATTGCGCCGCTGCTGCGCTGAGCGCGCAGCGGCTTGCTGAGCCGGCTGCCGCCGGCGCTGCTCACTCGAAGCGATCGAGCACCGCGCCCGAGCTGGCGCTGGAGGCATTCTTGGCGAACTTGGCCAGCACACCGCGGGTGTAGCGCGGCGCCGGCTTGACCCAGGCGGCCTTGCGGCGGGCCAGCTCGGCCTCGTCGACATGCAGCTCCAGCTTCAGCTGATGCGCGTCGATGGTGATGCGGTCGCCCTCGTGCACCAGGGCGATCACGCCGCCCTCGTAGGCCTCGGGTGCCACATGGCCGACCACCATGCCCCAGGTGCCGCCGGAGAAGCGGCCGTCGGTGATCAGGCCCACGCTTTCGCCCAGGCCCTGGCCGATCAGGGCGCCGGTGGGCGCCAGCATTTCGGGCATGCCGGGGCCACCCTTGGGGCCCAGGTAGCGCAAGACCATGATGTCCCCCGCCACGATCTTGCCGGCCATGATGGCGGCCAGGGCGCTTTGCTCGTCCTCGAACACGCGGGCCGGGCCGGTCATCACGGGGCTCTTGAGGCCGGTGATTTTGGCCACGCAGCCTTCGGGCGAGAGGTTGCCGCGCAGGATGGCCAGATGGCCCTCGGCATACATGGGCTGGTCCACCCGGCGGATGACTTCTTGCGTGGGCGAGAGCTCGGGCACCTCGGCCAGGTTCTCGGCCACGGTCTTGCCGGTGATGGTGATGCAGTCGCCGTGCAGCAGGCCGGCTTGTAGCAAGACCTTCATCACGGCCGGGATGCCGCCAGCCTTGTGCAGGTCCACGGCCAGGAAGCGGCCGCTGGGCTTGAGGTCGCAGAGCACCGGGATCTTCTTGCGCATGCGCTCGAAGTCATCGATGGTCCAGTCCACCTCGGCCGCGTGGGCGATGGCCAGGAAGTGCAGCACGGCGTTGGTGGAGCCGCCGGTGGCCATGATCACGGCGATTGCGTTTTCGATGGCTTTCTTGGTGACGATGTCGCGCGGCTTCAGGTCGGCCTTGACCGCCTCGACCAGCACGGCGGCAGCCTTCTTGGTGTTCTCGACCACCTCGTCTTCGACATTCGACATCGAGGAAGAGTAGGGCAGGCTCATGCCCAAGGCCTCGAAGGCTGAGCTCATGGTGTTGGCGGTGTACATGCCGCCGCAGGAGCCGCTGCCGGGGATGGCGCGTTTTTCGATCTGGCAGAAGTCCTCTTCGCTCATCTTGCCGGCGCTGAATTGGCCCACGGCTTCGAAGACCGAGACGATGTTCAGGTCCTGGCCCTTGTAGTGGCCCGGCTTGATGGTGCCGCCGTAGATGTAGATGGCCGGCACATTGGCGCGCAGCATGCCCATCATGCCGCCGGGCATGTTCTTGTCGCAGCCGCCGATCACCATCACGCCGTCCAGCCACTGGCCGCCGACGCAGGTTTCCACGCAATCGGCGATCACTTCGCGCGAGACCAGGCTGTACTTCATGCCCTCGGTGCCCATGGCCATGCCATCGCTGATGGTGGGCGTGCCGAAGAGCTGGGCATTGGCGCCGGCGGCCTTGAGGCCGATCACGGCCGCGTCGGCCAGCTTTTGCAAGCCGGAGTTGCAGGGCGTGATGGTCGAGTGGCCGTTGGCCACGCCGATCATGGGTTTGCCGAAATCCGTCTCCTGGTAGCCCATGCCGTAGTACATGGAGCGGTTGGGTGCGCGGGCCACGCCCTCGGTGATGTTGCGCGAACGGCGGTCGAAACGGATGGGCTGGCTGTCCTGGCTCATGGTGTGGGGTCTCCTGCTGGGGTGGCGCCAGTATCCCGAAGGGTCGATTGGTTTTCAAATATATTATTCAGATTGAATTGATACCTTGGATGAATCAATGAGCCTGGATCTGCGCAGCCTGCGCCAATTTGTTGCCGTGGCGGAAGAGCTGCATTTCGGCCGTGCGGCCGAGCGCCTGCACATGACCCAGCCGCCGCTGACCCAGGCCATCCAGAAGCTGGAGGCCGAGCTGGGCGCCAGCCTCTTCATCCGCAGCAGCCGCTCGGTGGGCCTGAGCCCGGCCGGTGCGGCCTTGCTGCCCCTGGCCCAGGGCCTGCTGGCCCAGGCGGCCGAGCTGCCGGCTCTGGCCCAGGCGGCGGCGCGGGGCACGGCCGGGCGCTTGCGCCTGGCTTTTGTGTCCACCCTGGGCTTTGGCGAGCTGCCGCGCTGGATCAAGGGCTTTCGCGAGCAGGTGCCCGATGTGGCGCTGAGCCTGCGCGAGGCCACGCTCGATGTGCAGCTTCAGGCCTTCGAGGCCGGCGAGATCGATGCCGGTTTTGTGTTGCATGCCCGCGGCGCGGTGCCGCCGGGCTTTGAATCGCTGCAGGTGGCCGACGAGCCCTTGCTGCTGGCGCTGAGTGCCGATTCGGCGCTGGCCCGCCTCGATCAGCTGCCCCTGGCCGAGGTCTTGGCTTTGCCGCTGGTGATGTTTCCGCGGGCGATTGCGCCCTCGCTCTTCGATGCGGTGGTGGCCGTGTACCGGGCCCGGGGTTGCGAGCCGCGCATCGAGCAGGAGGCCATCCAGATGCAGACCATCGTCAACCTGGTCTCGGCCGGCATTGGCGCGGCCTGGGTGCCGGCCAGCATGCAAGGCTTTCAGCGCCCGGGCGTGGTGTACCGCGCGCTGCGTGCACCGGCCGGTGAACAGGCAGCGCTGCCGCGCGGCGAGACCCGGCTGATCTGGCGGCGCGATGCGGCGCCGGCCGTCTGGCGATTTGTCGAGCATGTGGCGGCCCAGCTGGCTGTAATGCCGCCGCCCCAGCAGCAAGTGTCGGAAGCCACCTCCGGTCCTCGGTGAATACCCCGCCAACCGCAGGCCTGTGGCCTCGTTCTAATGCGCAGGCCCCAAAAAGGAGAGTGCCCGTGATGCGTGTGAAGACTGTTCGACTTGCCGTCTTGGCCCTGAGCATGGGCCTGAGCTTGAGCGCAGGCCTGGCCCAGGCCGAGGTGCTGAAAGACCCGCAGTGGCGCGATTGGCTGGAGGCCGGCAAGAGTGCTGAGCTGGAGCAGGCTGCCCAGGCCCGGCTCAAGGCCGACCCCGAGGACAGCCAGGCCGTGCTGGCCTTGGGCCTGCTGGCGCTGGAGGCGGGTGATGCCAAACGGCTGGAGGCCGCCGTCAAGCCGGTGCAAGCCTGTGCCGACCGGCAGCCGGCCCAGGCCGCGTGTTTTTATGTGCTGGGTTCCCTGCAAGGTGTGCAGGCCATGAACGGCGGCATGATGAAAGCGATCAGTCTCAGCGGCAAGGTCAAGGACAACCTGAGCCGGGCAGTGGAACTCGATCCGCTGCTGTTTGACGCCCGCGATGCCCTGCAGCAGTTCTACCTGATGGCGCCCGGCATCGCCGGTGGCAGCGTGGCCAAGGCGCGCGAGCTGGCCCAGGCCGCCCAGGCCCGCCAACCCGAGCATGCCAAGCTGCTGCGCGCCCGCGTGGAGATGAAGGAAGAACGCTGGGCCGAGGCCGAGCGCGAGCTCAGCGCCATCAAGCCCGGCGAGGACAAGGATTTGCTCAGCGGCCAGCGCGCGGGCTTGTATCAGCTGGCCATCCAGCTGTTCTCCGCCAAGCAGTACGCCAAGGCCAAGCCGATCTTCGAGCGCCTGCAGCGTGACTTCCCGGCCCATGCTGCCGGCCACTACGGCATGGGCCGCCTGCTCAGCGAAACCGGCCAGATCGACGAGGCCATCAAAGCGCTGGAGCGCGCCCGCACGGCCGAGGGCGCCGAGCGCTATCCCGTCGACCACCGCCTCGGTTTTGCCCTGCTGGCCAAGGGTGACAAGGCCCAGGGCAAGACGGTGCTGGAGCGCTT
>JAIXSD010000399.1 GCA_027484885.1 Rubrivivax sp. | reverse complement strand
TACTACCTGCGCCTGGGCCGTGACTGGCAGCCTGTGCTCGATGGCGGCAAGCTGCCCGGCATCGCCGGTACCTACGGCAAGGCCGGCTGGGGGCGGCGCAAGGCCGATGGCAGCAATGGCTGGTCGGTGCGCGGTGGCTTTGCCAAGCGGCCGGCGGGCGACCGCTCGGTGGCCGAACTCAATGCCTTGAACTTTTACGCCTACCACGCCGACATGAAGGACGAGACCGGCGACCCTTGGGACTGGTCCTTGGGGCCCACCGGCCTGGTGCGCAATGAGCGCTGGTACTGTATCGAGCAGCATGTGAAGCTCAACCAGCCGGGCAAGTCCGATGGCCTGGTCGAGGCCTGGATCGATGGTCAACTGGTTGCGAAGCGCAGCGGTGTGCGCCTGCGCGACACCAAGCGCCTGGCCGTCGAGGAGGTCTGGTTCGATGTCTACCACGGCGGGGTGTCGCCCGCGCCGCAGGACATGCACCTGTTCATCGACAACGTGGTGATCGCGCGCAGCTACATCGGCCCCATGCGCCCGAATCCGGCACCGCGTCCTTGAGACAGCGAGGGCACGCCAGCAAGCAAGTTCAGCGGGCGGGCAGGGCGGCCGCTTGGTCTGTGGCGGGGGGAGCAGGAGGTTCTGCCTGGGCCTTCTTCACCATGTGGTCGGCCATCATCACGATGGCGCATAAGTAGTAGGGCAGATCGAAGTGCACCAGGGTTAGGAAGGCCCCGCCCACGGCGAAGCCGAGCAGGCTGGCTTGGGTCATGCGCATCAGCAGCGGCAGCCATGACTGCAAGGACTCGATCTTGGAAGCTGCCGCAGAGACTGCACCGGCCCGAACCCAGGTCACCACGCCCAGCAACAGGAAGAGTGCGAGGCCGGGGAATCCGTGTTCACCCAAGGCTTGGAAGTAGATGCTGTGCGCCACCAGCACTTGGCCCCCGGCGAAGTCGTAGCCCCCCACTTCCATGGCCGGGCCGTAGAGTCGGAACACCAGCGGGTTGTCGGTGCGGAAACCGGCGCCGACAAAGGGTCGATCGAGGGCGCAATTCCACAAGGTGGTCCAGGTGTAGAGGCGCGACATGGCAGAGCCGTCAGCCTTGAAGTCCTGGATGGTGTTCATGCGCTGGTTCCAGCTGTCCGGCATGAAGATGATGGCCACACTAAGCACCACACCGATGCCCATCAGGGTCAGCACCGGGCGACGGCTTTTCAGGCCCAGCATGCAGGCCATGGTGACGATGGCCAGCAAGGCGCCGCGCGACTGAGTGCCCAGCACACACAACATGCTGATTAAACCCGAGAACAGCAGGCCGCGGCGAAGCCAGCGACGTTCGGTGATCTGGTACAGGTAGAAGAGCAGGGGCAGGATGATGACCAGGGCCACGCCGATCTCGTTGTTGCCCTCGATGATGCCGCCTGATGGGCCCCAGACTCGGCCGCTGCCGCCGCTGGTGATGGTGAAGATGCCACCTTTGACGCCGTAAAACGCCAGGGAGCCCACCAAGGTCCAGACCAGGGCTTCCAACTGCTTGCGCTCATGGATGAGCGCGATGGCCAGCATCACCATGAAATGAATCTTGAGCACCGTGATCAGTTGCTCCATCACCAGGGCTGAGCTGTTCAGGGCAAAGATCGAGGTGACGAACATCCACCCGATGAAGAGCAGGTAAACCGTCTTCACGCTGCTCTTGGGCCAGGCCATTTTGGGCCGCATCGCCACGATGCCGATCAGGGTGCAGATCGCCACAATCATGGCGAAGGGCAAGCCGCGCGCAAAGCCGTAAGCCAGGCGATACGGAATCATCATGGCCAGCCATACCCAGACCACGGTGCCGGTCCAGGGGCGCTTGATCACCATGGGCAGCAGGCCCAGGATGATCGCGGTGATGATGATGTCTCTCATGGCAGTGGCCGGGCGCCCGTGGCGCGTGCGGAGTTCTTCAAGTTCGGCTCAAGCCCGCCAGCTCAGGCGGCGGTGAGTCGGTAGTTGGGCTTGTGCTGTTCCAGCCATTGTTCCAGCATCATCAGGATCCAGACCATTTCGCCGTAATAGCCGGGGTAGGCCGGCAACTGCTCGTTGAGCAGGGTGTGGATGTAATCGGCGCGCACCAGTCCGCGTTCGACCAAGGAATCGAGCGAGCGCCGCGCCAGCTTCTGCAGCCCCGGGTTCTTGACCGTCCAGACGCCGAAGGGCAGGCCAAAGCCCTGCTTGCGCTTGGTGATGATCTCGTCCGGCAGGAAGCCGCGCAGGGCTTCCTTGAAGAACCAGCGCAGCTTCTGGCCACGCAGCTTGAAGTTGCTGGGCAGTTGCAGGGAGAAATCGAGCAGGCCCTGGTCCAGCATGGGGAAGCCGACCGACACGCCAGCCAAGCTGGTGGCAGCTCGCACCTTGGGCAGATCGCTTTCGCCCAGGGTGTAGCGCCAGTCGTAGGCGAGCTCGCGATTGAGTTCGCTGCACGGCTGCGGCGTGGCACGCCAGGTTTGGCGCTGGTGTTCCAGCGGCGCGTTCAGGTCCAGCTGGGCCAGCAGGGCCGGGCTCAGCACCTGCTCCGGGCCGACACGGGTGATCAGGTTGTAATTGCGCAGGCGGTCGGGCATGGGCTGCTTGGCCTGGCGCACATAGCTGCCGGCTTTGCGCACCAGGGGGATGCGGCTCAAGGTGCTGTTGCCGACGATGGGCTCGATCAGGCCGGATCGCAGGAAGCCCGGCACCTGCTCGTAGAAACCGAACAGGCGTTGGGTGGCATAGCGCGAATTGCCGCCGTACAGCTCGTCGCCGCCATCGCCGGCGAGCAGGCGGCTGACGCCGTCGTCCTTGGCCATCTTGGCGCAGTAGAAGGCCGGCAGCACCGAGGAATTGCCAAAGGGCTGGTCGAGGTGTGCCGCCATCGCAGGAATGCTGCGCACCAGATCATCGGGGGTGACGTAGTACTCGTGATGCTCGGTGCCGAAATGGCGGGCGGCGAGGCGGGCGTACTCCATCTCGTCGTAGCCTTCGGCATCGAAGCCGATGGAATAGCTGGCGGCGCCCGAGGGGCTGGCGCGCATCAGCATGCCGGCCACGGTGGAGCTGTCGGTGCCGCCGCTCAGGAAGCAAGCGGCCTTGCTGCCGTCAAACTGGCGCTCTACCGATTGCTGCAGCAGGCGCAAAAACTCTTGTTTGCCGTCTTCGAAACTCAGGGAGGCGTCTTCGCGGAACTCGGGTTGCCAGAAGGGTTTGATCTCCAGCCGGCCTTGTTCGAACCAGGCGTAGTGCCCGGGCGGCAGGCGATGGATGCCCTTGTAAATGGTGCGCGGCGAAGGGATGCAATGGAAATACAGGTAATCAAACAGAGCCTGGGGGTCGAGTTCCGTGGACTCGTCGGCCAGGGCGTCGGCGCGCTCTGCAAAACGCAGCTGACCATCGACCACGCGGTAGCACAGGCTGTAGGTGGC
>JAIXSD010000400.1 GCA_027484885.1 Rubrivivax sp. | reverse complement strand
TCCGAGGTGCTGGTCGAGCGCTACATCCGCGGCAACGAGCACCGCATCCTGGTCGTCGGCGGCCGGGTGGTGGCCGCCGCGCGCGGTGAGGCCGCCTGGATCACCGGCGACGGCCAGCAGACCGTGCGCCAGCTGGTCGACAGCCAGATCAACACCGACCCCCGCCGCGGCCTGACCGAAGACTTCCCGCTCAACCGCATCACCCTCGGCGAGGACCCGGTGGTGATTCTCGATCTGCAAAGGCAAGGTCTGACCCCCGAGTCGGTGCCGGCCGCCGGCCGCCAGGTGCTGATCCAGCGCAACGGCAATGTCGCCATCGACTGCACGGCCGAGGTCCACCCCGATGTGGCCCATGCCGTGGCCCTGGCCGCCCGCGTGGTCGGCCTGGACATCGCCGGCGTCGACCTGGTCAGCGAGGACATCTCCAAGCCCATGGCCGAGACCGGCGGCGCCATCGTCGAGGTCAATGCCGGCCCGGGCCTGCTGATGCACCTGAAGCCGGCCGCGGGCAGCCCGCAGCCGGTCGGCCAGGCCATCATCGACCACCTGTTCGCCGAGGACGAAACCGGCCGCATCCCAGTGGTCGGCGTGGCCGGCTCGCGCGGCACCCACACCATCAGCCGCCTGGTCGCCTGGCTGCTGCACCTGAACGGCCGCCATGTCGGCCTGGCCTGCCGTGACGGCCTGTTCCTGGGCACGCGCCGGGTCGAGCGCCGCCCCTCCAACCGCTGGGACGCGGCCCACCGCCTGCTGATGAACCGCGGCGTCGACGCCGTCGTGATCGAAAACAGCGCCGCCAATGTGCTGCGCGACGGCCTGGCCTACGACCGCTGCCAGGTCGGCGTGGTCACCGATATGGGTGGCATCGAGGGCCTGGCCGAATTCGATGTGCACAGCGAAGACCAGCTCTACAAGGTGCTGCGCACCCAGGTGGATGTGGTGCTGTCGGAAGGCGCCGCGGTGCTCAATGCTGATGTCGCCCGCCTGCTGGACATGGCCGAGCTCAGCGACGGCGAGGTCGTGCTCTACGCCCTGGACGGCGCGGCCGACAGCCTGAAGGCCCACCGCGAGCAAGGCGGCCGTGCCGTCTTCCTGCAGGGCGGTGCCGCGGTGCTGGCTCAAGGCCACTCGGAAACCGTGGGCGCCAATGTCGATGCCCTGCTGCGCCGCTTTGCCGCCAGCCCGGCCGGCGCCGGCGCCGAAGTCGATGCCGCCACCGTGCTGGCTGCCGTGGGCACGGCCTGGGCGCTGGGCATCCCGCCCGAGCTGATCTCGGCCGGCCTAGACACCTTTGTTCTCGAACTGCAGGCCTGATCTCGGCCTGCGCGACGCTCCCCATACCTTTCCAAGCTCTGGAACACGCACCATGGAAGTTTCCCGCACACGCGCGCTGCGCGGCCCCAATATGTGGAGCCGCCACACGGCCATCGAAGCGGTCGTGCACTGCACGCCGGCCGAGCAGTCGATCGCCGACATGCCCGACTTTGAAGCCCGGCTGCGCGCCCTCTTCCCCAGCATCGGTGCCCTGCGCCCCGCCAGCGCCCAGCGCACGCCCATCAGCCTGGCCCATGTGCTGGAGCAGGCCACCCTGGCCCTGCAAGCCCAGGCCGGCTGCCCGGTGACCTTCAGCCACACCCACATCACCTCCGAGCCCGGCAGCTACCAGGTGGTGGTGGAATACAGCGAAGAAGACGTGGGCCGCATGGCCTTCGAAGCCGCCTGCAAGCTGGTGGAAGCCGCCCGTGACGGCGGCAGCTTCGATGCCGACACCACCCTCAAAGCCCTGCGCGACCTGGACGAGGACGTGCGCCTCGGCCCCTCGACCGGCTCCATCGTCAACGCCGCCGTGGCCCGCGGTGTGCCCTACCGCCGCCTGACCCAGGGCAGCCTGGTGCAGTTCGGCTGGGGTGCCAAGCAGCGCCGCATCTGGGCCGCCGAGGTGGACGCAACCAGCGCGGTGAGCGAATCGATCGCCCAGGACAAGGACTTGTGCAAGCGCCTGCTGCAATCGGCCGGCGTGCCGGTGCCCACCGGACGCCCGGTCAGCTCCATCGACGATGCCTGGGACGCCGCGCTGGAGATCGGCCTGCCCGTGGTCGTCAAGCCGCAAGACGGCAATCAGGGCAAGGGCGTGACCGTCAATGTGGTCACCCGCGAGCACATGGAAATCGCTTACAAGGCCGCCGATGAAATCGGCCAGGTCATGGTCGAGAAGTTCCTGCCCGGCAGCGATTACCGCCTGCTGGTGGTGGGCGACAAGCTGGTCGCCGCCGCCCGCCGCGACCCGCCGCATGTCATCGGCGACGGCGTGCTGACCGTCAAGCAGCTGGTCGACAAGGTCAACGCCGACCCCAAGCGCGGTGACGGCCACGCCACCTCGCTGACCAAGATCCGCTTCGACGACATCGCCGTGGCCCGCCTGACCCAGCAAGACCTGACCCCCGACTCGGTGCCGGAAAAGGGCCAGCGCGTCATCCTGCGCAACAACGCCAATCTGTCCACCGGCGGCACGGCCACCGATGTGACCGATGACGTGCACCCGGACGTGGCGGCGCGCGCCATCGCCGCCGCGCAGGTCGTGGGCCTGCATGTCTGCGGCGTCGATGTGGTGGCCGAAAGCGTGCTACGCCCGCTGGAGGAGATCAACGGCGGCATCGTCGAAGTGAATGCCGCACCAGGCCTGCGCATGCACCTCTCGCCGTCCTATGGCAAGGGCCGCAATGTCGGCGAGGCCATCATTGCCCACCTCTACGGCCACGGCCACAAGAGCGAGGACGGCCGCATCCCCGTGGTCGCCGTCACCGGCACCAATGGCAAGACCACCACCTCGCGCCTGATCGCCCATCTGTTCGCCACCTGCGGCCTCAAGGTCGGCATGACCAACACCGACGGCGTCTACGTCGATGGCCGCCAGATCGACAGCGGCGATTGCTCCGGCCCCAAGAGCGCCCGCAATGTGCTGATGCACCCCGATGTGGAAGCGGCCGTGTTCGAAACCGCGCGCGGCGGCGTGCTGCGCGAAGGCCTGGGCTTTGACCGCTGCCAGGTGGCCGTGGTCACCAACCTAGGCGCCGGCGACCACCTGGGCATGAACTTCCTCAACACCGTGGAAGAGCTGGCCCTGGTCAAACGCGTGATCGTGCAGAACGTGGCGCCCAACGGCTATGCCGTGCTCAACGCCGCCGACCCCATCGTCGCCAACATGGCTGGCACCTGCCCGGGCCAGATCATCTTCTTCGCCGCCGACCGCCACCACCCGCTGATGGCCACCCACCGCGCCCAAGGCAAACGCTGCGTCTATGTGGACGGTGACCAGCTGGTGGCCGCCCAGGGCAGCTGGCGCGAGACCATCCCGCTGCGCGACATCCCCATCACCCGCGGCGGCGCAATTGGCTTCCAGGTCGAGAACGCCATGGCCTCGGTGGCGGCCGCCTGGGGCGTGGGCCTGGACTGGGACACCATCCGCCGCGGCGTGGCCAGCTTCGCCAACGACGCCGACAACGCGCCCGGCCGCTTCAATGTGATGGACTACCGCGGTGCCACCGTGATCGCCGACTACGGCCACAACGCCGACGCCATGCGCGCCCTGGTGGCCGCCGTCGAGGCCCTGCCCGCCAGCAAGCGCTCGGTGGTGATCAGCGGCGCCGGTGACCGCCGCGACGAAGACATCCGCGAGCAGACCGTCATCCTGGGCGCCGCCTTTGACGAGGTGATCCTGTTCCAGGACGCCTGCCAGCGCGGCCGCGAGGACGGCGAGGTGCTGGCCCTGCTGCGCCAGGGCCTGGAAGGCGCCAGCCGCACCCGCCATATCGACGAGATCCGCGGCGAGTTCATCGCCATCGATACTGCCCTGGCGCGCCTGCAGCCGGGCGATCTCTGCCTGGTGCTGGTGGACCAGGTGGAGGAAGCCCTAGCCCATTTGGCTCAGCGCATCCAGGCCGGCTGATCGGCGTTTCGCCCCGAAGCAGAAGCCGGCGCTCCACGCGCCGGCTTTTTTCTGCCCGATGCACATCTTCCACGCGTATGCTGCGCGCATGCGCATTTCGGACACCCTGCACATGACGGTTTATTCCGGCGGACTCTCATGACGGCTGCACTGCGCCATCTGGTGCTGGTTCTGGGTGACCAGCTCAACAGCGATGCCTCGGTCTTTGATGGCTTCGACCCGGCGCAAGACGCCGTCTGGATGGCCGAGGTGCGCGAGGAATCCACCCATGTCTGGTCATCCAAACCACGCACGGTGATGTTTCTGGCGGCCATGCGCCATTTCGCCCTGGCCTTGCGCCGCCTGGGTCGCCCTCTGCACTACCGCTGGCTGGACGATCCCGACAACCAGGGCAGCCTGGCCGGCGAGCTGCGCGCCGCCATCGCCCGCCTGCGGCCGCAGCGCCTGATCCTGACCGCGCCGGGCGACTGGCGCGTGCTGCAGGCCCTGCGCGCCGTGGTGGCCGAAGCCGACCTGCCGCTGGAGCTGCGCGACGACCGGCATTTCTTCAGCACCGTGCGCGAGTTCGCCGCCCACGCCAAAGGCCGCAGCAGCCTGCGCCTGGAGTACTTCTACCGCGAGCTGCGGCAGAAGCACGGCGTGCTGATGGAAGACGATGGCCGCCGGCCGCTCGGCGGGCAGTGGAACTTCGATGCGGAGAACCGCGAGGCCTTCGGTGCCAGCGGCCCTGGCTTTCTGCCGGCCCGCAGCCAGTTCCCGCCCGATGCCCTGACGCGCGAGGTGATTGCGCTGGTCCAGCGCCAACTGCCCGATCACCCGGGCCGGCTGGACAGCTTTGCCTGGCCGGTCACGCGCGAGCAGGCCTTGCAAGCGCTGGAAGAGTTCCTGAGCGAGCGCCTGCCCCTGTTCGGCCGCTACCAGGATGCCATGTGGCCCGAGGAGCCCTGGCTCTACCACTCCCACCTGGCCGCCGCCCTCAATCTGAAGCTGCTCGACCCACGCGAGGTGGTGGCTGCGGCCGAGGCCGAGTACCGCGCCGGGCGCGCGCCGCTGGCCTGCGTGGAGGGCTTCATCCGCCAGATCCTGGGCTGGCGCGAGTATGTGCGCGGCGTCTACTGGACGCAGATGCCGGCCTATCTGGAACACAACCGCCTGCAGGCCGAGCAAGACCTGCCCCCCTGGTACTGGACCGGCGAGACCGAGATGGTCTGCCTCAGCGCCGCCCT
>JAIXSD010000685.1 GCA_027484885.1 Rubrivivax sp. | reverse complement strand
TACGACATGCTCTACGAGGCCGGCGTCAAGGGCATCTACGGCCCCGGCACCCCCATCCCGGCCAGCGCCAAGGATGTGCTGGAGCAGATCCGCCAGTCGCTGACGGCCGCTGCGGCGTGAGCGGCACCGAGAGCCGCGCATGAGTGCCTATCAGCTGCAGCCGGTGGCGGCCGAAGATCTGGACGCACTGTTCCAGCTGCGCATGGAAGCCTTGCGCCCCAGCCTGGAGCGACTGGGTCGCTTTGATTTGGCGCGCAGCCGCGAGCGCTTCGAGGCCTTGTTCGAGCCCGCCACCATGCGCCACATCTGCCGCGGCAGCGAGCGGGTCGGCTTCTTGATGCTTCGTGAAGCGCCCGCGGGGGAAGCTCCGGCCTTGCGCCTGGAGCAGCTCTATCTGCAGCCCGTGGCACAAAGCCAGGGCATCGGATCCTGGGTGCTCAGCTGGGCCAAGGACCAGGCGCGGCGGGCGGGGCGAGACCTCAGCCTCTCGGCGCTCAAGCTCAGCGATGCCAACCGTTTTTATCTGCGCCACGGCTTCAAGGCGGTGGGCGAGAGCGAGTTCGACATCGACTACCTCTGGCGCCGGCCTGCCGCCAGCGATGAGGTGCGCCTGGCCCAGGTGCCGGACGGCATTGCGCCTGTCTGGTCAGGCGTGCAAGGCGAGCGGCCGGGGCGCGCATGACGGCCGTGTCGTCCGCCCCGAGTCTGGCGCCAGCCTTGCTGGCTGCCCCCGGCCCTCAGCAGCGCCGGGCCATGGCCAAGGCCATCACCTTGCTGGAGTCGACCCGCCGCGATCATCGTGCCCAGGCCGATGCCTTGCTGACCGAGCTGCTGCCGCACACAGGCCAGAGTTTTCGCCTGGGCATCTCGGGCGTGCCCGGCGTGGGCAAGAGCACCTTCATCGAGGCCCTGGGCCTGTTTCTGATCGCACGCGGCCATCGCGTCGCCGTGCTGGCCGTGGACCCGAGCAGCAGCGTCTCGGGCGGCTCCATCCTCGGCGACAAGACCCGCATGGAGCGGCTCTCGATGGACGAGCGCGCCTACATCCGCCCCAGCCCCAGCAGCGGCACCCTGGGCGGCGTGGCCGAAAAGACGCGTGAGGCCATGCTGGTCTGCGAAGCGGCCGGCTTCGATGTGGTCATCGTCGAGACCGTCGGTGTGGGCCAGAGCGAAACCGCGGTGGCCGGCATGACGGATATGTATGTGCTGCTGCAGCTGCCCAATGCCGGCGATGATTTGCAGGCCATCAAGAAGGGCGTGATGGAGCTGGCCGATCTGGTCGTCATCAACAAGGCCGATCTCGACTGGGCCGCCGCCACCCGCGCCCAGGCACAGATCGGCTCCAGCCTGCGGATCTACGGCTTCCACGGCCACAGCCACATTGACCACGCCACGGCGGGCAAGACCTGGCACCCGCAGGTGATGCAGCTCAGCGCGCTCAAGCCCGAGCAGGGCGAGGGGCTGGAGCGCTTCTGGGCCCAGGTCAGCGCTTACCGCGAATTGCAGCAGACCCAAGGCCACTGGCTGGCCAAACGCCAGCAACAGGCGCAGAGTTGGATGTGGGAGCGCATCCATGCCGGTTTGCGCCAGCAGTTTGCTGAGGCACCTGCCGTGCGGGACTGCCTTACCGAGATCACCGAAGACGTGCTGCAGGGCCGCCTGGCCCCGTCCACCGCGGCACGGCAGCTTTTGAATCGATTTTCTGGAGACCAGAAATGAAACCCCCACGCCCATTGACAGGGCTGCCCCCCGAGGGGGCGCGTCCTTTCTTGGGACGGCCCGACGAAAGGACTTCCCATGCATGACATCCAACAACGACTGGAAGAAAAACGTGCCCAGGCCCGTCTGGGCGGCGGCGAAAAGCGCATCGCCGCCCAGCACAAGAAGGGCAAGCTGACGGCGCGCGAGCGCCTGGAGCTGCTGTTCGACGAAGGCACCTTCGAAGAATGGGACATGTTTGTCGAGCACCGCTGCGTGGATTTCGGCATGGCCGACAACAAGATTCCCGGTGACGGCGTGGTGACCGGCTACGGCATGATCAACGGCCGCTTGGCTTTCAGCTTCAGCCAGGATTTCACCGTGTTCGGCGGCGCTTTGTCCGAGGCCCATGCCGAGAAGATCTGCAAGGTCATGGACCAGGCCATGAAGGTCGGCGCGCCGGTGATCGGCCTCAACGACTCGGGCGGCGCGCGCATCCAGGAAGGCGTGGCCTCGCTGGGCGGCTATGCCGATGTGTTCCAGAAGAATGTGCTGGCCTCTGGAGTGATCCCGCAGATCAGCATGATCATGGGCCCTTGCGCAGGCGGCGCGGTCTACTCGCCGGCCATGACCGACTTCATCTTCATGGTCAAGGACTCGAGCTATATGTTCGTGACCGGGCCCGAGGTGGTGAAGACCGTGACGCACGAAGAGGTGACGGCCGAAGAACTCGGCGGCGCCGGCACCCACACCAGCAAGAGCGGTGTGGCCGACCTCAGCTTCGAGAACGATGTCGAAGCCATCCTGATGCTGCGCCGCTTCTTCAACTACCTGCCCCTGAACAACCGCGAGAAGGCGCCGACCCGGCCCAGCGGTGACCCGGGTAACCGGCTGGACCATTCGCTCGACACTCTGGTGCCGGAGAATCCGAACAAGCCCTATGACATGAAGGAGCTGATCCAGAAGACGGTCGACGATGGCGATTTCTTCGAACTGCAGCCCGACTACGCCAAGAACATCCTGACCGGCTTTGCCCGCATGGAAGGCCAGACGGTGGGCATTGTCGCCAACCAGCCGCTCGTGCTGGCCGGCTGCCTGGACATCAAGAGCTCCATCAAGGCCGCGCGTTTTGTGCGTTTCTGCGATGCCTTCAACATCCCGGTGATCACCTTCGTCGATGTGCCCGGCTTCATGCCCGGCACCAGCCAGGAGTACGGCGGCATCATCAAGCATGGCGCCAAGCTGCTGTA
>JAIXSD010000575.1 GCA_027484885.1 Rubrivivax sp. | reverse complement strand
GTGACCTTGCTGGTGGCCACGGCCTTGTTCGGCATCACCAAAAAAGGCGCGACGCGCTGGCTCAATGTCGGCGTGACGCAGATCCAGCCCTCGGAGATCCTCAAGATCGCCGTGCCGCTGATGCTGGCCTGGTGGTTCCAGAAACGCGAAGGGCAGCTGCGCCTGCCGGACTTTGTCGCCGCCTTCATCCTGCTGGCTGTTCCCGTGGGCCTGGTGGCCAAGCAACCCGATCTGGGCACCTCCATCCTGGTGCTGTCGGCCGGCTTGTACGTGATCTTTTTTGCCGGCCTGTCCTGGCGTTTGATCATTCCGGCCTTTGTGCTGGCGGGGGCGGGCATCACGGCCCTGGTGGTGAGCGAGGAGGCGATCTGCCAGCCCGATGTGACCTGGCCGGTGCTGCGCGAGTATCAAAAGAACCGCGTCTGCACCCTGCTGGACCCGACCAAGGACCCGCTGGGCAAGGGCTTCCACATCATCCAGGGCGAGATTGCCATCGGCTCTGGCGGCCTGACCGGCAAGGGCTTCATGAAGGGCACGCAGACCCATCTGGAGTTCATTCCCGAGCGCACCACCGACTTCATCTTCGCCGCCTATGGCGAAGAGTTCGGCCTGTTTGGCGCCCTGGGGCTTTTGTTCGGTTTCACCGCGCTGATCCTGCGCGGGCTGATGATCGCCTCGGACGCGCCGACCCTGTTCTCGCGCCTGATGGCAGGCGCCATCACGCTGAGTTTCTTCACCTATGTGTTTGTGAACATGGGCATGGTCAGCGGCATCCTGCCTGTGGTGGGCGTGCCCTTGCCCTTCATCAGCTACGGCGGCACGGCCATGGTGACCCTGGGCTTTGGCCTGGGCCTGTTGATGTCGATCGCCAAATCGCGGCGTTTCAACCGCTCCTGAGCCTGCCTCACTCCGCCGCCGGCTGCACCGGTCGTGCATGGAAGCGCACAGTGAAGCGCGCGCCCGGGCCCTGGCCATCGGGCTCGGGCTGTTGGCCGGGGCGGCGTGGGCGGGTGTCGTCTAGGCTGAGCTCGGCCTCATGCTGCTGGGCAATTTCGCGCACGATGGCCAGTCCCAGGCCAGAGCCATCGACATTGGTGCCCAGGGCCCGGTAGAAGGGCTGGAAGACCTTGTCGCGCTCGCTCTCGGGGATGCCGGGGCCGGAGTCTTCCACCTGCAGCACGCTGACCTGGCCGAAGGGGTCTTCAACGATGCGCACGGTCACCGTGCCGCCGGCCGGGGTGTAGAGCAGGGCGTTGTCCACCAGGTTGCGGATCAATTCTCGGATCAGCAGGGCATGGCCATGCAGGGTGAGGCTGCTGGCTTCGGGGTCGGGGCCTTCGTAGCCCAGGTCGATGCGCTTGTCGAGGGCGCGCGGCACGAAGTCGCGCACGGTCTCGGTGGCCAGCTCGGCCAGATTGACCTCGCCGCGGCGGGCCGCATGCTCCTGGTCCTCGGCCCGGGCCATGGCCAGCAGCTGGTTGACCATGTGGGCGGCGCGCTGGCTGGACAGGGCGATCTGCTGCAGCGAACGCTTCAGTTCAGCGGGCTCGCTGCGGCCTTCGTCAATCTCGCGCTGGGCGAATTCCGCCTGCGTGCGCAGGCCGGCCAGCGGCGTCTTGAGCTGGTGGGCGGCGTCGGCCAGAAAGTGCTTCTGGCTGCTGATGGACTGGTCCAGGCGGGCCAGCAGGTCGTTGATGGCGCGTACCAGGGGCGCTACCTCGTCGGGGATGCGGCGCTCGTCGATGGGGCTGAGGTCCGAGCTTTCACGCGAGCGGATGCGGCGCTGCAGCTCGTTGAGCGGGGCAATGCCGCGCGCCAAGGCCAGCCAGACCAGCAGCACCGCCAGCGGCAGGATCACGAACTGCGGCAGGATCACGCCCTTGATGATTTCGTTGGTCAGGCGCGAGCGCTTGCCCAGGGTCTCGGCCACCTGCACCAGCATGGTCTGGGTGCTGCCCGCCATGCCTTCGGGCGAGACCCAGAGGTAGGCCACGCGCACGCGCTCTCTGCCCATGTCCTCATCGCGGAAATGCAGCTCCCAGGGCACGATGACATCGTCCTCGGGCGGCACGGGCAGCTTGGCATCGCCGTTGAGCAGCTCGCCGCGCAAGCCCAGCACCTGGTAGTAGACGGTGTCGGTTTCATCGGCCCGCAACAGGGCCGCGGCCTCGGGTGCCAGGGCGTAGCGGGAGCGGGCGCTGCGGCCCTCGGGCAGCGGCGCGGCCGAGGCCACTTGCAGGCCCAGGGTGCGGGCCATCTCGCCGAGCTCGCGGTCATAGGGCCGGCTGGCAATGCCTTGCGCCACCAGCCAGGTCAGGGCCACGCTGATCGGCCAGATCAGCAGCAGCGGTGCGAGCATCCAATCCAGGATCTCGCCAAACAGCGAGCGTTGGCCGGTTTCAGCCGCCATGTCGTGGCCTTGGGGCGCGCGCTAGCATCAAGCGCCGGGCTGAATCTTTTCCAGGCAGTAGCCCAGGCCGCGCACGGTGGCGATGCGGATCGGGCCCTGCTCGATCTTCTTGCGCAGGCGGTGGATATAGACCTCGATCGCGTTGTTGCTGACCTCTTCGCCCCATTCGCAGAGGCGCTCGACCAACTGGTCCTTGCTGACCAGGCGGCCGGCGCGTTGCAGCAGCACCTCCAGCAGGCTCAGCTCGCGGGCCGAGAGCTCGATCATCTGGTCGTTGATATAGGCCACGCGGCCGGTGGCGTCGAAACTCAGCGGGCCATGCTTGATCACCGAGGAGGCGGTGCCCAGGCCGCGCCGGGTCAGGGCGCGCACGCGGGCTTCGAGTTCCTGCAGGGAGAAGGGCTTGGCCATGTAGTCGTCAGCACCCAGGTCCAGGCCCTTGACGCGCTGCTCGACGCTGTCGGCCGCCGTCAGGATCAGCACCGGCATGGAC
>JAIXSD010000431.1 GCA_027484885.1 Rubrivivax sp. | reverse complement strand
CGGCCCACGCGCGACAGATCGTAGGTGTCGGCGTTGTAGAACAGGCGATTGAACAGGGCCTCGACCGCGTCTTCCGTCGGCGGCTCGCCGGGGCGCATCATGCGGTAGATGGCAACGCGGGCAGCCAGCTGGTCGACGGTTTCGTCGGTGGCCAGGGTTTGGCTGATGTAGGCGCCTTCGTCCAGCTCATTGGTGAACAGGCACTGCACGTCCTTGATGCCAGCCGAGCGCAACTTCTTCAGCAGCGCGTCGGTCAGCTCATCATTGGCCTTGGCGATGATTTCGCCGGTGTCGCCGTCGACCATGTTCTTGGCCAGCACGCGGCCGAGCAGGAAGTCTTCGGGCACGGTGACGTGCTGGGTGCCGGATTGCTCCAGCTGGCGGGTGTGGCGCGCCGTGATGCGCTTGTCCTTCTCGACGATGACGGCACCGCTCTTGTCGGTGATGTCAAAGCGAGCGACTTCGCCCTTCAGGCGGTCGGCCACAAATTCCATCTGCGCACCCACGTCCATCAGACGGAAGTTGTCGAAGACGAAGAAGTGGGCCAGGATCTGCTCGGGGTTCAGGCCGATGGCCTTGAGCAGGATGGTGACCGGCATCTTGCGGCGGCGGTCAACGCGGAAGAACAGGATGTCCTTGGCGTCGAACTCGAAGTCCAGCCACGAGCCGCGGTAAGGAATGATGCGGGCCGAGAACAGCAGCTTGCCGGACGAGTGGGTCTTGCCCTTGTCGTGTTCGAAAAACACGCCGGGCGAACGGTGCAGCTGCGAGACGATGACACGCTCGGTGCCATTGACGATGAAAGAACCATAGTCGGTCATCAGGGGCACTTCGCCCATGTAGACCTCTTGTTCCTTGATTTCCTTGACGGTCTTCGCCTGGGGCGATTCACGGTCGTAAATGATCATCTGCAGGCGCGCGCGCACGGCGGCTGCATAGGTCAGGCCACGCTGCTGGCACTCACGGGTGTCGAACGGCGGCTTGGCGATGTTGTATTCGAGGAACTTCATTTCCACGAAACCGTTGTGCGAAACAATCGGGAACGCGGACAGGAAGGCTGCCTGCAGGCCTTCGGCCTTGCGCTTGGTGGGCGGCAGATCCTTCTGCAGGAAGGCGACATAGGCCTCCCGCTGCATGGTGAGCAAATAGGGAACGTTGAGAACGCTCTCGCGCTTGCCGAAGCTCTTGCGAATCCGCTTGCGCTCGGTATAGCTATAGGGGGTTGCTTGCGCCATAAACACTCCGTGTCGAGAGCCCACCCCTGGCCGTGGGACGGGCTTCGTCGGCGACTGGCTACTCGAGCATTGCGCTCGCGCTTGGTGGTTGGCCACTACCAACCGCTGGCGGACAACCCCGGTCACATGCTCATGTGAACCGAAGTCCGACCAAACCGGCTCTCTGCAGTCGGATCAGAGAACACTTGAAAGAACCGCGCATCATACCTCGCGCGAAGCTTTCAACTATTCTCAACAGGACTAACCCCTAAAACAGCAAAAGGGGGAGGTCATCAGACCTACCCCTTTCAGGCTCCAAGCCACCGTCTTGCGGTTCGCTGCCCTACCCCAATCCTCGTCAGGCAGGGGGCCAGCGCACATACAACACCAGCTTGCAGCCGGGTCGATGGGAGCGAAGCTGCCAGGCAGCTCGCCCCCAAGCCAATTACTTGATTTCGACCTTGGCGCCGGCTTCTTCCAGCTTCTTCTTGGCGGCTTCGGCGTCGGCCTTGGCAACACCTTCCTTGACAGCCTTGGGAGCGCCGTCGACCAGGTCCTTGGCTTCCTTCAGACCCAGACCGGTGATTTCGCGCACGGCCTTGATGACGGACACCTTGTTGGCGCCGGCTTCGGTCAGCACGACGTTGAACTCGGTCTTTTCTTCAGCGGCAGCAGCGCCACCAGCAGCAGCGCCGCCAGCAGCAGGAGCAGCCATCGAAGCGGCGGACACGCCGAACTTCTCTTCAATTGCCTTGACCAGATCGTTCAGTTCCAGAACGGTCATGCTGTCCAGAGCGGCCAGGAATGCGTCTTTATCGAATGCCATGATAGTTTCCTAATAACAGATAGATTGCAGAGTACGGGGCTACGCGCTTCAGGCTGCAGCAGTTTCGGCCGGGGCTTCTGCGCCACCGCCCTTTTGCTGAGCCAGAGCTGCCAGCACGGCCGCGGTGCGTTGCACCGGCGACAGCAGCAGGCCAGCGATTTGCGACAGCAAGACTTCCTTGCTGGGCACGGATGCCAGGGCCTTGATGCCATTGGCATCCAGAGCCTTGCCACCGTAGGCGCCACCCTTGACGACGAGCTTGTCGTTGGTCTTGGCGAAGTCAGCGATGACCTTCGCGGCAGCGACCGCGTCCTCGGAAAAACCGTAGATCAGCGGGCCGACCATGCTCTCCGCAGCAGCTTCGAACGGGGTGCCAGCAACAGCACGGCGAGCCAGGGTGTTCTTCAGCACGTGAAGATACACACCTTGGGCACGCGCGGTGACGCGCAGCTTGTTCAAGGCTTCAACGGTGAGGCCACGGTACTCGGCCAGCGCCAGGGTCTGCGACTTGGCTGCCTGGGCGGCCACTTCGGAGACGACGGTTGCCTTCTCGTTGCGATTGAGACTCAAGGTCTACTCCTCACAAAAACGTGTCTTCCGCCTTGCGGCATCCGACACACGGGGATTCAGCGACCTTCTGTCAGGAAACCCAAGCCTTGCGGCTCTTCAATTCCTTTCAGCGGGACCGCCATCTGCGTTGGCCGTGACACCGGGCTTGCGCCTGATGCTCACTGATTAAGCAAAACACAGCAGCCGCGAGGGCTCGTGCTTCGCACCAACGGTCTTGGATGACGCGCCAGCGAACCGGAATTCGCCGACGCCCCACCAATTCATCAATGCAGCGCCAGACCAGCGCCGCATTTCAATCGAATTTGCTTGCGACCGATCAGGCCGAAGCTTGTGCGTTGATGCTGGCCACATCCACGCGGGCGCCAACGCCCATCGTGGAGGAGATCGCCACCTTGCGCAGGTAAACACCCTTGCTGCTGGCCGGCTTGGCCTTGTTCAGGGCTTCGATCAGCGCACGCAGATTGCCTTCCAGCTTGTCGTTCTCGAACGAGCGACGACCCAGGGTGCCGTGAATGATGCCACCCTTGTCCACGCGGAACTGAACTTGACCAGCCTTGGCGTTCTTGACAGCGGTAGCCACATCGGGGGTGACGGTGCCAACCTTGGGGTTAGGCATCAGGCCACGGGGACCCAGCACTTGACCCAGGGTACCGACGATACGCATGGTGTCGGGCGAAGCGATCACCACGTCGAAGGGCATGTCGCCCGCCTTGATGCGCTCGGCCAGGTCTTCCATGCCGACCACGTCTGCGCCGGCAGCCTTGGCTTCTTCAGCCTTGGCGCCTTGGGCGAACACGGCAACGCGCTTGGTCTTGCCCAGACCGTGAGGCATCACGACCGCGCCGCGAACGACTTGGTCAGACTTCTTGGCATCCACGCCCAGTTGCACGGCCACGTCGATGGACTCGTCAAACTTGGCAGTGGCCAGGCTCTTCACCAGGGCCAGCGCTTCACCCAGGGGGTACAGCTTGGTGGTTTCGACCTTGCCTTGCAGGGCCTTTTGGCGTTTAGTCAGCTTTGCCATTTCAGACACCCTCCACCAGCACGCCCATCGAGCGAGCGGAACCAGCAATCGTACGAACAGCGGCGTCCAGATCAGCGGCGGTCAAGTCCTTGACCTTGATCTTGGCGATTTCTTCCAGCTGGGCACGGGTCAGCTTGCCAACCTTCTCGAGGTGGGCCTTTTGCGAACCCTTTTCGATCTTGGCAGCCTTCTTGATCAGGGCGGTCGCCGGGGGCGACTTGATCACGAAGGTGAAGCTCTTGTCTGCGAAGGCGGTGATGACCACCGGCAACTTCATACCCGGCTCGTGGCCTTGGGTCTGAGCGTTGAACGCCTTGCAGAATTCCATGATGTTCAGACCGCGCTGACCCAGCGCCGGACCGACCGGAGGCGAAGGATTGGCCTTGCCTGCCGCGACTTGCAGCTTGATAAAGCCGACAATTTTCTTGGCCATGATTTCTCCTGAAAGAGCCGCAGCGGCCTCGCCGCAACTCTTGAGTGCTAGCGCAAGGGGCTGAAGGCTGATCGCCTCTTACCCTTGCTCCTCTTGCCCGCGTCTCGTCGCGGGCTGACTACGGACAGGATGCGCCACTCTTGCGAACGACGCGAGCCCTGTCAGGCTCTTGATCTCTTGACGCCGATCAGACCTTCTCGACTTGCGAGAAGTCCAGCTCCACCGGCGTGGCACGACCGAAGATGGTGACCGACACGCGAACCTTGGACTTGTCGTAGTTGACGTCTTCGATGGCGCCATTGAAGTCCGTGAACGGGCCTTCCTTGACGCGCACGATTTCGCCCACCATCCACTCGACCTTGGGCCGGGGCTTCTCAACACCTTCTTGCATCTGGCTGACGATCTTCATGACCTCAGACTCAGAAATCGGCGCCGGGCGGTTCTTTGCACCACCCACAAAGCCCGTCACCTTCGAGGTGTGCTTGACCAAGTGCCAGGTGTCGTCTTCCATCGCCATTTCCACCAGCACATACCCAGGGAAGAAACGACGCTCAGTCACGGCCTTCTTGCCGTTCTTCAGTTCGACCACTTCTTCGGTCGGCACCAGGATGCGACCGAATTTGTCTTGCATGCCGGCGCGATCGATGCGCTCACGCAGATTGCGCTCGACAGCTTTTTCCATGCCTGAATAGGCGTGCACCACATACCAGCGCTTGGGAAGCCCGGCGGGGGCTGCATCAGCCTCGGTCACGACAGTGCCTTGTTCTTCAGTCATTGCAATCCTTCAACGCTCTACAACGCTTGCCTTGCGGCTCAGTTCCAGCGCGAAAGACGCCCGCAGGCGTCTGTTCACGATTCGGTCAACGCTTCCAACCCAGAATCAAGTCGTAAATCACCCATTCCAGGGTCTTGTCCGTGATCCAGAGGAACAAAGCCATCACCACGACAAAGGCAAACACATACCCGGTCATCTGGCGCGCTTCCTTGTGCGTCGGCCACACGACCTTGCGCACTTCGCGGCTCGAATCACGACCATAAGCGATCAACGACTTGCCAGCCTCAGAGGTAAAGAAAGCCGCGAGCGCCGCCACCAACAACACCAGCAAAGCACCCCACTGAACCCACTGACCTTGCTTGGCCAAGAAGTAGTACGCGAACAGCGCGGCAGCCAGCAACACGGCAGCAACACCCAGCTTGGCCTTGTCGGCGCTGGAGGTCACGGTTTCGACTTGAGGATTCGACATTGATTCTGTTCCATGCCCAGCACGAGGGCTGCGCATTCAATTCTTCGGAGGTGTGGGTGGCAATACCCACTAGCAGCAAAGCCCGCCGAGATGAACTCCCGCGGGCCGATGCCTGGACCAACAAACCAGCTTCCGTGATCAGCGGCGGCTGGCAGGGGCAGAGGGTCTCGAACCCCCAACCTTCGGTTTTGGAGACCGACGCTCTGCCAATTGAGCTATGCCCCTGTGGCCTTACAAATCTTAAGCGAGGATGGTGGCAACCACACCCGAACCCACGGTACGGCCACCTTCGCGGATGGCGAAGCGCAGACCGGTTTCCATAGCGATCGGAGCGATCAGCTTCACGGTGATGCCGACGTTGTCGCCGGGCATGACCATTTCCTTGTCCTTCGGCAGCTCAACAGCACCAGTCACGTCAGTCGTACGGAAGTAGAACTGGGGACGGTAGTTGTTGAAGAACGGGGTGTGACGGCCGCCTTCTTCCTTGCTCAGCACATAGACTTCAGCAGTGAAGTGGGTGTGCGGCTTGATCGAACCCGGCTTGCTCAGCACTTGGCCGCGCTCGACGTCTTCGCGCTTGGTGCCGCGCAGCAGGATACCGACGTTGTCGCCCGCTTGACCTTGGTCCAGCAGCTTGCGGAACATTTCCACGCCAGTCACGGTGGTCTTCTGCACGTCGCGAATACCGACGATTTCGATTTCTTCGCCGACCTTGATGATGCCGCGCTCAACGCGACCGGTCACCACGGTGCCACGACCCGAGATCGAGAACACGTCTTCCACCGGCAGCAGGAAGGCGCCGTCCACGGCACGCTCAGGCTGGGGGATGTAGGTGTCCAGGGCATCGGCCAGGCGCATGATGGCTTGCTCGCCCAGATCGCCGGTGTCGCCTTCCAGAGCCAGCTTGGCCGAACCCTTGATGATGGGGGTGTCGTCGCCGGGGAAGTCGTACTTGCTCAGCAGCTCGCGCACTTCCATTTCCACCAGTTCCAGCAGCTCGGCGTCATCCACCATGTCGCACTTGTTCAGGAACACGATGATGTACTTCACGCCCACTTGGCGAGCCAGCAGGATGTGCTCGCGGGTCTGGGGCATCGGGCCGTCAGCGGCCGAGCACACCAGGATCGCGCCGTCCATCTGTGCGGCGCCGGTGATCATGTTCTTCACATAGTCAGCGTGGCCGGGGCAGTCCACGTGGGCGTAGTGACGGCCAGCGGTTTCGTACTCGACGTG
>JAIXSD010000689.1 GCA_027484885.1 Rubrivivax sp. | reverse complement strand
TGCAAGGCGGGGCCTCGCCGCAGACGTTCTGGCTGCAGCTGCGCCCGGCACGGCTGGAGCAGGTGCAGCTGTTCGCCCGGCAGCGCCTGGTCGATGGCCGCTGGGCGGATCTGCCGCCCCAGCGCGCCGGCACCGACCAGGCTTTTGACCAGCGCGGCCTGCCGCTGCGAGACAGCGCCTTTGCCTTGACCCTGGGCGACCAGCCGCAAGAGCTGTGGCTGCGCGTGGCCAGCCGCAGCGCCGTGGCGATGGAGCCGAGCCTGCACCCGCCGGCCGAGCTGTTGCGAGAAGAGCAGGCCCGGCTCTGGGCCGATGGCCTGATCGCCGGCCTCAGCCTCTTGCTGATGCTGGTCAGCGCCATGCTGGCCCTGGCCTGGCGCGAGCGCACCTACGGCTACATCGCCCTCTACCTGATGGCGGTGTTCTTTTACGAAAGCGGCATGCGCGGCAGCGCCTTCATGCTCTTCTGGCCGCAGGCGACCGATTGGGCCGTGCGCGCGCTGGCCAGCTTTGGTGTGATGGCGCATCTCAGCGAAGTGGCGGCCTTGATGCGCTTGCTGGAAACGGCCCCGCGACAGCCGCGTTTGCATCGTCTGATGCTGGGGGTCGCGGCCCTGGATGCGTTGGCGCTCTGGGTCTGCGTGTTCGGCGACTACCGTCTGGGCACCCAGCTGGCGGGGCTGTGCAATCTGAGCCAGGGCCTGCTGATGATGGGCGCCTGCCTGCGGGCTGTGGCCCAGGGCCTGCCACTGGCGCGGGCCTGGACCCTGGCCCTGGCCTGCCAGTTCCTTGGCATGTTGCCGCGCGTGTTGAGCCTGCTGGGCTGGCAGCCGCATTCCTTGCTGGCCGACTACGGCCCGCCCCTGGTGGGCCTGCTGGGCGTCTTGATCGTCTTGCTGGCCATGGTGGCGCGCATGCGCCAGCAGCGCTTGCAGCATGAGCAGGCGCTGGAGACCGCGGTGCAGCTGCGCACCGCCGAGCTGGCCGCCGCCAGCGCCCTGGCCCAGGCCAGCGATGCCGCCAAAGGGCGCTTGCTCGGCTACCTCGGCCATGATCTGCGTGCGCCCCTGGCCTCGGTGGTGCAGCTGACGCGCCAGCTGCAGCCCGAGCAGGGCTTCGAGGCCGACCGCCGCGCCATCGAGCACAGCAGCCAGCTGCTGCTGGAGATGATCGACGAGCTGCAGCGCTTTGCCCGCGCCCCCGAGGCCAGTGCCGCGCCCGAATTGCTGCCGGCGCCGGTCTACATCCACGGCCTGCTGCGCGAGCTGGACCAGCAGGCCCAGGCCCTGGTGCGCAGCGGCGGCAATCGCTTGCGCCTGCAGATCGATGCCAGCCTGCCGCCGGTGCTGGCCGTCGATGCGCGGCGTTTGCGTCAGGCCTTGTTCAATCTGCTATCCAACGCCGCCAAGTTCACGCGCGAGGGCTGGATCGAGCTGCGCGCTGCCTACCGCGAGGGCCAGCTGCTGCTGAGCGTGATCGACCAAGGCCCGGGCATTGCCGAGGCCGACCAGGCCCTGGTCTTCGAGCCCTTTGTGCGCGCGCAGGGCAGCCAGGGCCTGCCAGGTTTGGGCCTGGGCTTGAGCATCGTGCGCCAGACCGTGCAGGCCATGGGCGGTCGCATTGAGCTGCACAGCCAGCTGGGGGCGGGCTGCCGTTTCGAGCTGGCGATCCCGCTGGCCCCGGCCCAAGAGTCCGAGGTGGCCTGGCCGCCGCTGCGTGAGCTGGGCATGCTGGGCGAGGAGGCCGAGGAGGCCCGCGAGCCGGCGCGCTGGGCCCTGGTGCTGGATGCCTGCGCGGCGGCGCGCGAAGCCTTGGTCGAGCGCCTGGGTCTGGCCGGTTATGACTGCCTGCAGGCGGCCGATCTGATGCAGGCGCAGCGCGCGCTGATGGGCTTGCCGGTCGGCGCGGAACTGGAGCTGCTGCTGGTCGAACCCCTGAGCTTGGGATCAGCCGGCCGTTCGGGTCTGTCCGCTGTGCAGGCCCTGGCGCCGCAGGCCCGGCTGCTCTGCTGCAGCGCCCGGCCCGAGGCTGGCGATGTTCTCTACAAGCCGGCGCCCGAAGCCTTGTGGTGGGCGGCGATGCGCCCGGCTGGTGGCTGAAGCCTGGCCTGCCGGCGGCGCTGTTTCAGGGCGCCTTGACTTGAATCTTGTCGTGGATCTCGCGCACCGCCATCAGGGCGGCCGAGCCGTAGAACTTGTGGAACTCGGCCACCATCTCGCCCTGAATCAGCACCGGGTCGCTGGCGGCCAGGGCGCGCGCTTCTTCGAGATCACCGGTGGCAAAGACGAACAGGCCGCGCCAGCCATCGACCCCGTCCAGCGGCCCGGCCACCGCCAGCTTGCCCTCGGCTGCCAGCCGGCTCATATTGGCGAAATGGCCTTGGAACATGGCGTCCCGCTCCGGGCCCGCGGCCATCTTCTTGGGCCCGGTCTTGAGGATCACCAGCACATAGGGTCGTATGCCGCGCTCGTCGGCGCCGAGGCTGCGGGCCAGGGCGGGGTCGTAGCGCGGCGCAGTCACTGCTGCGGTTTCTTGTGCGCAGGCCGGGCGCAGGGGCAGCCAGGGCAGTGCGCCTGCGCAGGCCAAGGTGAGCCAGAAACGGCCCGAATTCAGAGTGTTGAACATGGGGACTCCTGTTCTCGGGGAGGCAGCTGTGTCGCCTCATCATGCCAAAGCGGGATGTCCCTGAGTGTTCGTCACGGTCGAACATGCACAATGCCGGCCAGAAAAAAATGCAGAGTGATCGATCCGGTCGCCCTGCGCTCAACACGTTGAGGGAGCGAGAGATGCCATTTCTGGGTTTGGGGTTGCATGTGTTGCTGGCACTGCTGTGCGGCATTCATGCCATTCGCAATGGTCAACCGCTGTACTGGCTGATCATCCTGTTCAGTTTTCCTCTGCTGGGCAGCGTGGTTTACTTTGTCGCGATCTACCTGCCGCAGTCTCGTGTGCAACGCACGGCGGGCAAGGTGATGGCCTCGGCCGTCAAGGTGCTGGACCCCTCGCGCGAAGTGCGTGAGGCGCGCTTGGCTCTTGAGGACACGCCCACGGCACAAAACCAGATGCGTCTGGCTGCAGCCCTGCTGGCGATGGGTGAGGCTGAGGAGGCCGCGCAGCGCTATCAAGCCTGTTTGCAAGGCCCGTTTGCCAGTGACCCCGACATTCGATTGGGCGCCGCCCAAGCCTGGGTGGCTTGCGAGCGTTTCCAGGAGGCCTTGCCTCAGCTCACCGCCCTGCGTCAGGAGCGGCCGGAGTTTCGTGTCGAGGCCGTGGCCTTGCTGACGGCCCGCAGCCTGGCTGGTACTGGGCGAGCGGCCGAAGCCCGCGCGGAACTGGAGGCCGCAGTGTCCCGGTTCGACACCTACGAAAGCCGTGCCGAATTGGCCATCTGGGCATACGGCGCAGGTGATCTGGCCTTGGCCGCGCGCTTGAGTGCCGAGTTGGACAAGCTGGCTTCGCGCAGCCACGCCCTGGCGCGCGAGCACCGCGAGGCCGTCAATCGGCGCTTGCAGGCCGCTCGCAAATCGGCGGGTGTCTCGCGTGATTGAGGATCTGACCCCGCGCGAGACACGCAGCCCTTTGGCCACGGTCCAAGCCCAGCTGGACGCCTACAACGCTCGCGATCTGGAGCGGCTGCTGGCCACCTACGCGCCCGATGCCGAGCAGTTTCAGCTGCATGGCGAGCGGCTGGCTCAGGGGCATGCCGAGCTGCGCGCCCGTTTTGAGCTGCGCTTTGCCGAGCCGAATCTGCATGCGCAGCTGGTCTCTCGCATGGTGATTGGGGCCATGGTGGTGGACAGCGAGCTGATCACCCGCAACCTGCCCGAAGGCTTGGCGCAGGTGGAGCTGCTTTGCATCTACGAGGTGCGCGAGGGCCTGATCCGCAAGGCCTCGTTCCACACCGGCGCGACGCGGCGGCTGTTGCCGCCGGCCTGATCGGCCCAGCGCTTCGGCGCGCCTGCCTTCAAGCGGCGTCGAGCAGTGGGCGGAGCAGATCGTCCCAGTGCTCGAGGTCATCGAGGCTGATCTGCAGCCAGTCAAGCGCGGCCGCATGGTGGGCGGCCCAGTCGGCGTCTTCGCTCAGGCCTTCGTGCTGGCGCATCAGCTGCTCGGCCACCAGGCCGGCGGCGACCAGGGTGTGGACTTCGGGCTCGATGCCGCCATGGCCCAGGGATTGCAGATCATGGTGCAGGCGGATGCCGGCCATCAGCTCGGGCGCCATATTCCAGGCGCGCGCCAGCAAGGCGCCGGCCACGGCGTGGTCGGTGCGGTGGTTGGCGTTTTCGGTGGCGACAAAGCTGCGGTCGATGCGGGCCGCGGCCTCGACCATGGTGCTGCCGTAGCCGCGCAGGCTTTGCAGCAGCACCGGTATGCCGATGTGGCAGAACAGGCCGTAGGTGTGGGCCAGATCGGGCGAGAGCCCGGGCAGTTGGCGGGCGATGAAGGCGCAGGCAATCGCGCGCTTGGTGGAGCGTTCCCAGAAGCGCGCCAGATGCGGGCTGTTGACCGGAATCGCGTTCTTCAGCAGAAAGGCCGTCATCACGGCGGCGGTTTCCTCCAGCCCGATGCGGGTCATGGCCTGGCCGACGGTGGTGCAGGGCAGGCCGTCGGACAGATGGATGGGGCTGTTGGCGATGCGCAGCAGGGTGGCTGACATGGCCACATCGCTGGCGGCGATGCGGGCGATCTCGTTGAGGTCGGGTTCTGCCTGGGCCATGGCCTGCTGCAGGCGGGCCAGTTGCTCGGGGCAGGGCGGGATGATGATTTGTTTGAGCACACCGCTGGCGCGGGACTTGTCAATTTCTTGGCGGATTGAAGCAGTGCTCATGAACTGGGGGGCGAATTGGCGCCTGTGGCGGCGCTGGGAGGCTTGTGCAAGCGGTACAGTGGTTTGAATTATCGCCACAGGCCGGCCTGCCCGAACCCTTCTTCGCCCTCACGAGGCGCCCTGACGCATGCATTTTTGCGTATGCAGCCCCACTGTCGATCGGTCTGGCGCTTCTTCGCCTGCCTCGCTGCTTGCCAGTCGGCGCGGTTGGGGCCTGCCTGCCAGCTTGCGCGGTGGCCTGATGCGGTCCTGGCTGGCCGGGAGCGTGCTGGCGCTGGCCTTGATCGGCGCCCAGGCCCTCTGGCCCGAGCTGGCTCAGGCCCTCGATCGCAACAAGGTGATGGAGAGCGCCGCCCGCTTCGGCCCGCGGACCGCCGGCGAGGCCGAGCAGCTGTTGCAGATGATCGACCGCGCCGCCACGGTGGAAGAGCTGCCGCGCCTGAGCCTGGTCAACAACTTCGTCAACAAGCACCTGGTCTTCCGCGACGACAGCGAGGTCTGGGGCAGGATCGACTACTGGGCCACCCCGCTGGAGAGCCTGGACAAGGGCCGTGGCGATTGCGAGGACTACGCCATCGCCAAGTACTTCAGCCTGCTCCATGCCGGCACGCCGGTGGCCAAGCTGCGCATGGTCTATGTGCGGGCCCAGCTGGGCGGGCGCTCGCTGGCGCATATGGTGCTGGCCTACTATGCCGAGCCGGGCGCCGAGCCGCTGATCCTGGACAACCTGGTGCCCGAGCTGCGGCCCGCCTCGCAGCGGCCTGATCTGCAGCCGGTATTCAGCTTCAACGGCGAAGGCCTGTGGCAGGGCGTGGGCGCCACCTCGGCCGGTGACCCGCTGGCGCGCTTGTCGCTGTGGCGCGATTTGCTCAGCAAGGCCCGGGCCGAAGGCTTTTGAGATGAAGACGACGACGATGATGACGATGCACAACCCGCCCAAACATGGCGAACGCGCGCGAGCGTCCTGGAGGAGGCTTTCATGTCCTTGATGCGTCAAGTCTGGCTGCTGGTGCTCGGCGTGGTGCTGGCCTCGCTGCTGGGCGCGGTGGCGGTCAGCACCGTGTCCACCCGCCAGCTCTTGCAGACACAGCTGCAGATCAAGAACAGCGACAACGCCGCCGCGCTGGCCCTGGCCTTGTCGCAGCAGCGCGGCGATCCCGAGCTGATGCAGCTGCTGATTTCGGCTCAGTTTGACACCGGCTATTACGAGAGCGTGGTCTGGCGTCAGCCCGATGGCAAGCTGGCGTTTGAGCGCCGTGCGCCAGCTCGCGCCAGCCAGGCCCCGGCCTGGTTTGTGGCCCTGAGCCCGATCACGGTGCAGCCCGGCGTGGCCCAGCTCTCCAATGGCTGGAACGCCATCGGCTCGGTCGAGGTGCGCAGCCACAGCGCCTACGCCCACGACGAGCTCTGGCGCAGCGTCACCCGCATGAGCGCCTTGCTGCTGGGCCTGGGTGCGCTGGCCAGCCTGGGTGCCTACCTGGCTCTGCATCGCATCCGCCGGCCGCTCGACAACGCCGTGGCTCAGGCGCGCGGCCTGATGGAAGGCCAGTTTGCGCAGATGGAGCTGCCCCATGTGCCCGAGCTGCAGCGCCTGACCGAGGCGATGAACGCCATGGTGGCGCGGGTCAAGCTGATGTTCGAGGCCCAGGGCGAGCAGCTCCAGGCCCTGCGCCTGCAGGCTCACTGCGATGCGCTGACTGGCATGAGCACGCGCAAGCATTTCCTGGCCGAGCTGGAATCGGCGCTGACGCGCGACGAAGGTCCGGCCCGCGGCGGCCTGGTGCTGCTGCGCCTGCGTGATCTGGCCCTGCTCAACCAGCGCCTGGGCCGGCCGGCGGTGGATCAAACCCTGTTGACCCTGTCGCGCGCCGTCAAGGCCTACCCGGACCGGGTGCGTGGCTGCCTGGCGGGCCGCCTCAACGGCTCTGACTTTGCGCTCTGGTTGCCGGCGCCCGATGTGGCGGCCGAGACCGCACAAGCCCTGGCCGACGCCTTGCGGCTGAGCCTGCCGGCCTTCGGGCCGGGCATCCAGGTTTCGCTCGGCGCGGTGGATCTGCCGCGCGAGTCGCTGCTGGGTCAGTGGTTTGCCGAGGCCGACAAGGTCCTGGCGCGCGCCGAGACCCAGGCCGGCTTTGTGGTCGAGTTCCACCGCGGCGCAGCCCCGGCCGAGGCCGGCAAGGCCAGCAGCAGCGCCGGAGCTCAGGGTGAACAGGCCTGGCGCGCCCAGATTCTGGAAGCGCTGAAAGAACGCCGTGCCCGCCTGAGCCAGTTCCCGCTGCTGGACCGCGAGGGCCGGCTGCTGCATCTGGAATGTCCGCTGCAGCTGCAGCTGGAGGCCGATGGCCCCTTCGAGCCCGCGACGCGCTGGTTGCCCCTGGCCGTGCGCAGCCGTCTGACGGCCGAGGTGGACCTGCTGGCGGTCAGCCTGGCGCTGGAGGCCATCAACCGTGACGGTCAGGCCCGCTGCGTCAATATCGCGCCGGCCAGCTTGCTCGATGGCGGCTTTGTTGCGCGGGTGCGTGAGCAGGTCTTCCAGGCGCCGCAGGCGGCGCGCAAGCTCGGCCTGGAGCTGGCCGAGACGGCCGCCGTTCAGCACTTCGATCTGCTCCTGGAAATGGGGCGGCAGCTGAGGCCGCTGGGCGTCAAGCTGGGTCTGGAACATGCCGGCGCCGGCCTCGCTCAAGTCGACCGCTTGTACCAGGCGGGCCTGGATTATGTGAAGCTGGACGCCTCGGTCGTCAGCGGCGTGTCGGGCGATGCGGCGCGCGCTGCGTTTGTGCGCGGCATGCTGGTGATGCTGCGCAGCCTGGCCCTCAAGGTCTATGCCGAAGGCTTGCGCGACGGCATGGATGTGCAGGCCCTGTGGGACTGCGAGGTGGACGGCGTGACCGGACCCTGGGCCACGGCGCAGGGCAACAAGTCCTGAACGGCCGCCTCAGCCGGCGCTGAGGCGCAGCTCAGTAGCTGATGTCGCCGCAGTGCAGGGGAAAGCCCTGCCCAGCGTGCCAGTCGGCGAAGAAATGGCGCAGGGTGTCGCGCACGGTGTGGAAGGCGATCTCGTCCCAGGG
>JAIXSD010000500.1 GCA_027484885.1 Rubrivivax sp. | reverse complement strand
GACAGGTCCGTCTCCGACTCCAGCACTTGCAGGCGCGCACCCAGATTGATCAGGGTCACGGCACGTTCGATCTGGCGGGCTTCGGTCAGGATGCTCTTGTTGCGCATGATGGAGTCTCGTTCGGTAGGTGTTTGTGTTTGCGGGGCAGCGCCGGGCCGCTCCCAAGCGCCCCGCGGAGCGAATCAGCGGCGGGCCCAGCCCGGCGCAGATTCGAACCCCCTCGGGGGGTGGCTGCGCGGTCCCGCGCAGCCGGGGGTCTACGTTCAGGCCGCTTCTTGATGGCGGCCGGCCATCAGGATGCTGGCGTGCAGTCGGCCCACGCCGTCGTTGGCCGCCGTCTTGCTGTGGCTGGTCAGCAAGCCCCAGACCAGGTCATCGTCCATGCGGAAGCGGCACAGCAAGGTGTTGCCCGAGGAAATCTTCATCAGCTGCGCCGGGCTCAGCGTGCCAATCAGCGTGGCCGTGTCTTCCGAGATGCCCAGGCGGTACAGCGCCTGCTCGCGGTCGGTGCGGATCAGGTTTTGCGCCAACATCAGGTAGTTCAGATTGGCTTCACGGATCTCGGCGAGGATTTGGTCTGCGTTCATGGTCTGACTCCGGTCTGTTTGCGATTCGTCTCAACGTGAAACGAATTGTGAAGACCCGATCAGCCCCGCAACATCAGCCCAAATCCAGCTCTTGAGTCCCGGTTCTTCCCAGAACCTTGTCAGGCAAATTCCTACAAGCCCGCTGCAGACCGTGAAATATCTGGCTTTTCCTGCCCATGGCGGGCGGCGCACACGGCCTGTCAGGCTGTGCCCCGCGCCCCTCAGAGCAACAGGGTCGCCAGCACTTCCAGGCGTAGGGCGCCCTGCTCCTGCAACTGCTGCATCACGCCGGGCATGAAGCGGCGGTTGTGCTCGATATTGCGGGCCACGCCGTACACCGCACGGACAACATCGTCCGTACCGAAGGCCGGGCCACGCAAGGCCGCGAGACCCACCAGGTAGAAGCGGATCAAGGCAACACGCACCGCCAGGTCCATGTACTCCGCCTGCAGCTCGGCCGTGCCGCGACGCGGAAACACCGCGGCCTGCAGCGCATTGAGCGTGTAGTTTTTAAGCAGATGCGGATGCTGGGCGAGGAAGGGACGCAGCACCTGCGATTCAGCCTCTTGGTAGCGCTCCAGGCAAACGGCCAAAGGCTGACCCAGCAGCAAGCCTTGGCTGACCTCGTCCATCAAGGCACGGAAAGACGCACGTCCGCCATGCTCGCGCATGAAGCGCTGGCTGGCACCCAGCAGCAGGCTGAACTGAGCTTCCTTGGGCACAGGCAGGCCTTGCACCAGGTCGGCCGCGCGGGACAGGGTGTCCGGTCGCAGAAACTGATCGAGCACCTGCTCCAGCTGTGCATCTGAGGAGGCGCCCGGACCCTCATCGGCAACTCCACCCGAAGCTTCTCCCGGGGCTTCACCCAAAGCCGCCACGCGCCGCCAGAGCAAGCCGCCATAGACCAGGGCCTGCTCGGCCGAGACATGCTCCAGGCGCAGCAGCGCATCCATGACCGAAGCCAGCACCGGCGCATGACGACGTACCAGATCGGGCTCCTCGGCGGAGGTCAATGGGTCGCGCCGGCGATGCAAAGCGGGTGCTAGCTCGGGATTGAACTCCAGCGACAGCTCGCTCATGTCCAGCGCCTCAGCATCGCTGAGCGCCAGTCGTGCGGCTTCAGGACAGCTCAGGCTGGCGCACAGCCCCAGGCGCAAACCATCGTGAACAAATACACGCGGATAGTCATTGCAGGTGCCCGACAAGGCCTCGGCGCCCAGGGTCTTCTGGATGCTGCAAAGCCGGTCGGTGTCCAGCATGGGGCATTGCTCATCCAGCTTCAGCGCAATGCTGGCAAATGCACCGTGCGAGGCAGCCGGATCGGCGTGGCGCTGCACATGCTGGCGCAGCAAGCCCGCCAAGGGCTCGATGCGTATGGTCTGGTAGCGCTGGTAGGTGCGCTCGTCGATGGCGATGTTCCAGCTGCCGCAACAGGTCTCCACGCAATCGGATCCGACGCAGCGAAAAGCCTGCATATAACGTGGCGCCAAGGCCTGGATTCGACGGGCCGAGGGCTTCAGTGGTGTTTTCATGCGTGGACTCACGGTGACGATGGGGTGGACTTGCGCCTGATCCCATTGGAGACCATGGCGCGCCCCCTTCATCGCCGGAAAAGCTGCGGCTGGGTGCAGCAGATCGCACGTGACTGCGAGGGCCGGGCAGGCAAGACCACCCCGGCTCGGGTGGCGCGCCACCGGGGTCTCAAGCCGCCAGGGCGAAGCGCTGCCGCAAGGCCTGGGCCTCGTCCGGCCGGCCGGTGCCGTCCAGCACCAGCGCCAGGTTGTGGGCGGCCAGATGGCTGCCGCGCCCGGCCACCGCACCGCTGAGCTCGGGCCGCTCACCGATCTCCAGGCAGCGCCGCCAGGCGTCTTCGATCATGGGCAGCAAGGCGGGGGCCTGCTCGGGCAGGTCGGCGGCGCAATCGAGCAAGAGGTCGCCCAGGGCGAAAAAGAAATCGGGGGAGTCGGCGCAGATGTCCAGCTGGCTCTGCGCGAAATCCATGCCGGCGTCGTGGCGCTTGAGCTGCTTGAGGCCAAACAGCCGCCGCGCGACCAGGTCCATCCACCAGCCCGGTGGTGTCGGCGACAAGGCTGCCGCCTGGGCAAAGCTGGTCTCGGCCGCCGCATAGTCTTCGTAAACCGACTGGTCCTTGCCGAGCTGGTACCAAAGGTAGGCATCGTCCGGGCGCTGCTGCAGCTCCTGGCGGAGCAGCGCCTCGTTGCGGCCACGCTTGGCCTGCAGACGATCGGGCAGATAGCCGTCGTGACCGATCTGCACCGCCAGCGCGCGCAGCGGCAACTGATGCTGGGGCTGCTCGTGGATACGGCCGGCATAGCGCACGGCGGCCGGCAAGATGCGGCTGAGCCTGGCATGCGCCTCACGCTGCTCGCCATCATGAAAGCGGTCGACCAGCTCGATGCTGGCAACATGGTCCGGGGCTTGATGGCGCAAGGCCTGCAGGGCCGGGCCACCGGCGATCAGCCATTCGTCGGCGTCGAGCACGACATGCCAATCGGCCCCGCCCGCTTGCGCGGCGTCCAGCGCGGCATTGCGGGCCGCCGAGAAATCATCGCACCAGACGAAGTGCTGCACACGCGCACCCGCGGCCTGAGCCAGTGCCGCCGTGGCGTCGCTGGAGCCGGTGTCCAGCACCAGCATCTCATCGACCCAGGGCCGCACGCTGTTCAGCAAGCGAGCTATCGTCGCCGCCTCATTGCGGGCGATCACGACCAGGCAGACGCGGTACATGGGTCGCCGACCTGCTCAGTGCATCTGGATCGCGCCCTGGGCGCGGCCCTTGCCTGCTCGAGCCGGCGGGTTGCACATGCCGCAGACATAGTGGCGCGCAATCTCGTGCGGGTGGGTCACGAAATGACCGCCGCAGCTCGAGCACTTGGTCATGGTCAGCATGCCGTTGTCGATGAACTTCACCAGGCGCCAGGCGCGAGTGACCGACAACATCGCCTCCAGGCCCTGCGCTTGCGTCTGCTCTTGGTAGAGCTGGTAGGCCTTGATCACCGCGTCGATCTCGTCCAGCTCCGACACCTTGTTCAGGTACTCATGCACGTTCAGGAACAGCGAGGCGTGGATATTGGGCTGCCAGGTCATGAACCAATCGGTCGAGAACGGCAGCTGGCCCTTGCTGGGGCTCTTGCCCGAGACTTCCTTGTACAGGCGCAGCAGTCGCTCGTAAGACAGGTCCGTCTCCGACTCCAGCACTTGCAGGCGCGCACCCAGATTGATCAGGGTCACGGCACGTTCGATCTGGCGGGCTTCGGTCAGGATGCTCTTGTTGCGCATGATGGAGTCTCG
>JAIXSD010000051.1 GCA_027484885.1 Rubrivivax sp. | reverse complement strand
GTGATGCCGCCGGGCCGCATGGCCTCGGGCAGGCTCAGCCGCAGGCCGTTTCGCACGGTGGCCAGGTCGTCCTCTCGCAATTCGGGCCCGGCCAGCCAGGCGTGCAGGTGGGGCGGGCCAGGGTCTTGGATCAGTTGCACCACGGCCTGCTGCACCCGGGGCAGGCGCAGGCAGGCAGCCTCAACATCGCCGAGCTCGATGCGCTGACCGCGCAACTTCACTTGCCGGTCCAGCCGGCCGCCGAAATGGAGCAGGCCGTTGGCATCGATCCAGCCGCGATCACCGCTGCGATAGAGGCGCGCCTCGGGGTGCTGCGGCTGGAAAGGGTCCGGCACAAAGCGCTCGGCGTCCAGCTCGGGCCGGCCGAGATAGCCCCGCGCCAGCGCGTAGCCACCGATGTAGATCTCCCCGCTGACGCCGAAGGGCAGCACCTGCATCTCGGGGCCCAGCACGTGGATGCGCGTGTCATCGACCGGGCGACCGAGCGGCACATCGAAGGCCTGCAGCTCCGCCGGCGCCGCCTCGGCCTCTGCGGCCGGGGCCGAGGGGGTGCACAGCCAGGCGGTGCTGAAAATGCAGGCCTCGGTGGGGCCGTACAGGTTGTAGAGCTGGGCCTGGCAAAGCGATTGAAAGCGTCGCAGCAACTCGGGCGACAGCGGCTCGCCGCCGCAGCAGGCCACGCGCAGGCTGGGCGGCGGCAGGCCTTGGCGGCGGGCCGCCGCCCAAGCATCCAGCAGGCCGGCCAGGGTGCTGGGCACAAAAGCACCGAAGGTCGCGCCATGGCGGGCCATGTGTTCCGCCAGGCGCCGCGGGTGCAGGCGGCCGGGCGGCGGCAGGGCGATGCTGGCGCCCAGGCTCAGCGGCAGCAGCAACTCGACCAAGGCCGGGTCAAAGCCGTGGTGCGTGCCCTGAATGGCCCGGTCCTGCGGGCTGATGCCCCAGTTGCGCGCCAGCCAGGCCAGGCGCCGACTCAGCGCCCCATGCGTCACCATCACGCCCTTGGGCCGGCCGGTCGATCCCGAGGTGAACAGCACATAGGCCAGGTCCCCGGCGCGCGCGGCCTCCTGGGCTGCCGTGTTGGGTGGTCGGGCTTCATCCAGGGCTGTGGCGGCCAAAGGCAAGCGCAGGCAACGCGCGTGCAGCCCTGGCAGCTCGGCCAAGGCCGTCATGCCCGGCGGGCCCTGCGCATCGAGCAGCAGGGCCTGGGCGCCGCTGTCCAGCAGCACAGCGGTCAGGCGTGCGGTGGGGGCTTGTGGGTCCAGGGGCAAGAAGGCAGCGCCGGCCAGGCCGATACCCAGCAGGGCCACCAGCAGCTCCGGCGAGCGCTCCATGACCAGGGCCACCACCTGCTCGCGCCCGACACCCAGCGCGGTGAGGCGCCGAGCCAGCGCCTCACCGCGTTGCAGCAGGTCGCCGTAACTCAAAGTCTCCGTGCCACCCTCACCTTCCCAGACCAGGGCGCAGGCCTGTGGCTGCAAGCCCGTCTGGTGCCGGAACTGGCTCAACCAGGTGTTGGGCGCCTCTTGGGTCGCCAGGTCTTTGTGCAGGCCGTGAACCAGGGCCCAGCGCTCCTCGTCGGGCAGCAGGTCCAGCGTGTCCAGGTGGGCCCCGGGCTGCTCGCTCAGGCGCAGCGCCAGCTGCCAGATTCGGCGGGCCAGCAAGCCGGCTTCGGCCGCGTCAAAGCAGTCGCTGCTGGCTTCCAGCACCAGAGCGGGTGCGGCACCGCCATCGAACTCACACAGGGTCAAGGCCAGCGGGAAGCGGGCGCGGCCGCTGAAGAGCTGGCGCGAGCCCTCCAGCCGGGCCTCGCCAAAAGGCAGGCGGTAGTCCTGGCGCTCGAAGGACAGCAGCAGCTCCAGCACCTCGCCCTGGCCAGGGAGGTGCAAACCGGGCAGGGCATGGGCCAGCTCGCTCAGCGGATAGCGGGCGTGGCGAAGAGCGGCTTGCATCTGGGCGCTGGCCTGCTGGATCAGGCCGCCGGCCGTGGCCCCGCGCTCAAGATCCAGGCGCAGGCATTGCAAGCCAGTGAACATGCCCGGCGTGTGGCGAAAGCGCTGGCCGCTGCGGTTCAGGCTGGGCACGCCGATCAACACCTGGGTCTGGCCGCTGATCCGGCCAAAGTACAAGGCCAAGGCTGCCAGCAGCACATTGAAGGTGCTCCAGCCCTGGGCTTTGGCACCTTGCTCCAGGGCGGCATAACGCGCTGGGTCCAGGGGCAACTCCACCAGGTGGGCTGGCGGCAGCTGAGGGCTGGGCCTTGAGCTGCAGCCGCTGCGCAGGGCGGGCGCCCGGCGTTCGATCAAGGCCGGGCGGGCGCCTGTGGCCAGGTCGGCCAGCTCTTGCGCCCAGAAGGCGGCGTCGCGCGCGAACAGGGCCGACTGTCGGTAGCGCTGCGAGTCTTCGATGAAATCGGCGTAGCTGCTGGCCGGCGTTTCGGCTGCGGGGCCGTCCTGGCTCAAGCTCTGGTAAATCTCGCTCCAGGCCTGCATGACCTGGGTGGTGCCCCAGCCATCCATCACCAGGTGGTGGAACTGGATGCTCAGGCCATGCAGTGCCG
>JAIXSD010000234.1 GCA_027484885.1 Rubrivivax sp. | reverse complement strand
GGCTGCACCTTCTGCTCCATCACCGAGCACGAAGGCCGCATCATCCAGAGCCGCAGCGAAGACTCGGTGATCCGCGAGATCGAAGAGATGCGCGACAAGGTCAAGGGCTTCACCGGCGTAGTGTCCGACCTCGGCGGCCCGACCGCCAATATGTACCGCATCGGCTGCAAAAGCCCCGAGATCGAGGCCGCCTGCCGCAAGCCCAGCTGCGTGTACCCGGGCATCTGCCAGAACCTCAACACCGACCATGGGCCGCTGATCCAGATGTACCGCCGTGCGCGGGCGCTGCGCGGGGTCAAGAAGATCCTGATCGGCTCGGGCCTACGCTACGACCTGGCCATCAAGTCGCCCGAGTATGTGAAGGAGCTGGTCACCCACCACGTGGGCGGCTACCTCAAGATCGCGCCCGAGCACACCGAGGGCGGCCCGCTGTCCAAGATGATGAAGCCCGGCATCGGCACCTACGACAAGTTCAAGCAGATGTTCGAGAAGGCCAGCGAAGAGGCCGGCAAAAAGCAGTACCTGATCCCCTACTTCATCGCCGCCCACCCGGGCACCTCTGACGAGGACATGATGAACCTGGCCGTCTGGCTGAAGAAGAACGGCTTCCGCGCCGACCAGGTGCAGACCTTCTACCCCAGCCCCATGGCCACGGCCACGGCCATGTACCACTCGGGCAAGAACCCGCTGAAGAAGATCACCCGCAGCGCCGAGACCAGCGAGACCGTGGACATCGTCCGCGGCGAGCGCCGCCGCCGCCTGCACAAGGCCTTTTTGCGCTACCACGATGCCAACAACTGGCCGATGCTGCGCGAGGCGCTCAAGACCCTGGGTCGCGAAGACCTGATCGGCAATGGCAAGCACCACCTGATCCCGACCTACCAGCCGGTGACCGACGGCAGCTACGAAAGCGCCCGCCGCAAGAACTCCACGCCCACCGGCGTGCGCACCTCGGTGGCCAAGCCCCTGGCCAAGCAGGGCTTGAAGCACCCGGCTTCGAGCCCTCAGGCCCCGCGCCAGGGTCAGGTCTTGACCCAGCACACTGGCCTACCGCCGCGTGACAACGGCAGCCGACCGGCCGGCAAGGCAGCACCCCAGCGCGCCAGCGGCAAGCCGGGCAGCCCGCCGACCACACGCTCTCAGGTCTCGGGCGCACGTGTATCGGCTGGTGGCAAGCCTGGCGTTACCGCCTCGCGCGGCGTCAAGCGGCCGCGCTGAGCGAGTGGCGCCGGGTGATCAAAGCCCGGTGTCGGACGCCGAGCTGGCCGCGCTCGGGCGCCGGCCGTCAGCCCCTGCGCCAGCCCGGCTGAACTCCCGCCACAGCCGTGCAACCCGCAGGCCCAGGCGCAGCCAGCCAAGTACCGACTCGACCGGGCCGCTCGCCGCCTGTGCCGCGCCGCCTGCCTGCATGCGGCGTCGCGCCGCCCAGCCCAGGCCCAGGGCCGCCAGGGCGACGAGCCCCGAGCTCCACCAGCCCCGCGTGCCCGCAGCGCCCGGCTCGGAGCTGCCGGCCATGAAACTCCGCGCCATCTGAAGCGGCTGCATCAGCTCGCGGACGCTGCCGCCCAGTTCGGCGCGCAGCTCGATATTGCGCAGGCGCAAGGCCAGCTGGCGCTGCTGAAGCTCTTGAAGTTCGCGTTGAAACAACATGGCATTCAGCCTCCCAGGCTGGCGCGGTCGCGCGCCAGCTCAGCCACCGTGGCCGAAAACACGCCGCTGGGTCGGCTCAACTGAGCGCGTGCACCGCGCCAGGCCCAGGCGGCCAGCAGGCCATAGGCCGACATCAGGCCCAAGGCCGCCCAACCGCGCCAAGCTTCGGGGCAGAACATCAGCACGGCCAGGCTGGCCATGAACAGGGCGCCGCCGGCCAGCAGCAGGGCCAGCAACATCTGCACCAGCGCGCCGAAAAGACGCAGCTTCTCGGCCTCCAGCTCGGTGGACAGCAGCTCGATGCGGGTCTGCAAGAGCTCCATCAATTGCGCCGGCAAACGCGTCAGCGGGCCGGGGGCCGGATGGGCTGGCGGTGGCGGCAGGGCCCCGCCTGCCTGCGCTTCGGGCTCAGGCGGCAAACCGGGCATGGTCATCGTGGTCTCCCATATGTGATCGTCTTGTCGTGCTTTTGTGGCGATCAGAGGCAAGCAAATGCTCTATAACCCCAACCTGCATGTGTCGTGAGTGCCACCAAATAGGCACTTGCGCGCATGGCGACCGGGTACAGAATGAAATACCCTTACGCTATTGTCAATCCATAGGCTGGAGCACAGGCCCTCATGCGCGAGACAAACAGTCCGGCCATGCCCAACGAAGAGGGCGACGACGATCTGCTGGAGTTCCTGGACAGCCCCGAGCACACGGACGCGAACGACGCCCATCTGGTTCATCCCTGGCGCGTGCTGATCGTCGACGACGACGGTGATGTCCACAAGGCCACCGAGCTGGCCATGCAAGGCCTGCTGGTGGAAGGCCTGCCCCTGAGCTTTCTGCATGCCACCTCGGCCGCCGAGGCCCGCCAGGTGCTGGCCTGCGAGCCCGACCTGGCCGTCGTGCTGCTGGATGTGGTGATGGAGTCCGAAGACGCCGGCCTGCAGCTGGTGCGCTACATCCGCGAAGAACTCAAGCTCGGTGCCGTGCGCATCGTGCTGCGCACCGGCCAGCCCGGCTACGCGCCTGAAATCGAAACGGTTCAGGCCTACGACATCAACGACTACAAGACCAAGTCCGAGCTGACCCGCACCCGGCTCTACACGGTGCTGACCGCCGCCATCCGCTCCTACCGCCAGATCTGCGCGCTGGAAGCCAACCGCCGCGGCCTGGAATTGATCGTCGATGCCAGCACCGAGCTGAGCCGTCTGCGCGGCCTGCACCGCTTTGCCGAGGGCGTGGTCACCCAGCTCTGCGCCATGCTAGGCATCCTGCCCGAAGGCCTGGTCTGCGCCCAGGTTGGCACCGAGAGCGATGCCGAAGTGCGCGTGATTGCCGCGGCCGGCCAGTACAGCGGCATGATCAATTCACCGCTGTCGGCGGTGCAAATCAAATCGGTGCGCGAGCGGCTTCAGCAATGCCTGGAGCAGCGCCAGAACATTTACGACGAAGGCACCTGTCTGTACTTCGGCATGAGCAATGGCCGGCCCATGGCCGCCCTCGTCGACGTGGGCCGCGAGCTCAGCGAGACCGACCAGCAGCTGCTGCGCGCCTTCTGCTCCAACATCTCGGTCGGCTTCGAGAATGTGGTGCTCTACGGCCAGCTGCTGGACCAGGCCTACAACGACCAGCTGCTGCACCTGCCCAACCGCAACCGCTTTGTCGAGCTGCTGGACAAAAACCTCAAGGACCCGGCCGATGTCACCCTGGCCCTGATCGACATCGACGATTTCTCGGACATCAACGACGCCTTCGGCCACCATTTTGGCGACCAGGTGTTGCGCGCCGTGGTGCTGCGCCTGGGCGAAGCCCTGGGCCTGAACACTGCCATGGCCCGGGTTGGCGCCGACACCTTCGGCCTGCTGGGACCGAGCGACCATGTCAGCGCCGACAACATCCAGCGCGTCTTTCTGGAGCCCTTCTCGGTCTCGGGCGAACGCCTGCAGCTCTCGGCCACCACCGGCTTGGTGCGGCTGACCGAATCGGCTGCCGTGGGCTCGGAGCTGCTGCTCGACGCGCAGATCGCGCTCAAGCAGGCCAAGTCCCAGCACCGCGGTTCGTCCCAGTATTTCTCCTCGGCCATGGGCACCGATGCGCGCGAGCGCTTCAAGCTGCTCAAGGGCTTGCGCGCCGGCTTCGAGGAAAACCGCCTCTTCGTGGTCTACCAGCCCCAGGTTCGCCTGGCCGATGCCAAGGCCATCGGCGCCGAGGCCCTGCTGCGCTGGCGCACCGAAGAAGGCAACTTCGTGCCGCCGGACCAATTCATCCCGTTGGCCGAAAAATCCGGGCTGATCATCAGCATCGGCGAGTTCGTGCTGCGCACCTCCTGCCACCAACTCAAGCGCATGCTGGATCTGGGGCATGAGGACTTCCGCATGTGCGTGAACGTGTCACTGGCGCAGTTCCGCCACCCCGGCTTCATGGATGTGTTGACCAGCGCACTGCGCGACACCGGCGTGAACGGGCGCAACCTGGAGCTAGAGATCACCGAATCCATGGCCATGGAGGACACGGAGCTGGTGATGCACATCCTGGCCGACATCAAGCGCTGCGGGGTCAGTGTGGCCATCGATGATTTCGGCACCGGCTTCTCTTCGCTCAGCCATCTGCGCCAACTCGATGTGGACCGGCTCAAGATCGACCGCGCCTTTGTGCGCGAGGCCCAGACCTCCAGCGCCGGTTCGACCATCGCGCAAATGGTCATCAACCTCGGCCGCGGCCTCAATCTGACCGTGATCGCCGAAGGCATCGAAACCGAAGAGCAGCGCCAGCAACTGCTGGAGCTTGGCTGCCACGAAGGCCAGGGCTATCTGTTCGCCCGCCCCATGCAGGCCGAACAGCTGGAGCGCTGGATGGAGCAGCCCACCGCCTTGGGTTGAGGCCTCGGGCAATAGCCAGCATACGCACAACAAAAAGCCCCGCAGCATTCAAGCTGCGGGGCTTTTTTCTTGGCGATGCCTGATCAGCGACGGGCGATCAACATGCCCAGCAAGAGACCCACACCCGCGGCCACGCCGATGGACTGCCAGGGGTTTTCGTGCACGTAATGGTCGGTGGCGCGGCCGGCGGCCTTGGCCTTTTCCACCGCAGCGTCCTGCAAGTCATGCAGATTGCGCTTGGCCCGGTCCAGGCTGTCCTGCACCTTGGCGCGCAACTCGCTCGCGCCCTCACCGGCCGAACCGGCGGTGGCGCGCAGCAGACTCTCGGCTTCGGCGACCACCGCATGCAGATCGCTCATCAAACGGTCTTTCTGGGACTGGTTCAAGCTGGACATGGTTGTACCTCCTGGTTGGGATTGATTGAAGATCAACAAACGCGTACACGGGCTCACAAGCACGCCCAGCTCTCAGCGCAGCCCAGGCTAAGGCTGTGCAACTTCAGTTGAACAAGGCTTCGGCCGGCACGTACTCGTAACCCAAATCTCGGGCCACTGCTTCATAAGTCAAGTGCCCCTGGGCCACATTCAGGCCGGCACAGAGATGCGGGCTGTCGAGCATGGCCTGCTTCCAGCCCTTGTCGGCCAGCGCCACCGCGTGACCAATGGTGGCATTGTTCAGGGCAAAGGTCGAGGTGCGGGCCACCGCACCGGGCATATTGGCCACGCAGTAGTGCACCACGCCGTCCACCACAAAAGTCGGGTCGGCATGGGTGGTGGCATG
>JAIXSD010000537.1 GCA_027484885.1 Rubrivivax sp. | reverse complement strand
GGCGTGCTGGGCCAGCGCTACCCCAAGCGCTATTTGCTCTCGGCCATCTACGGCCTGCGCTCGGTGGCCATCATCACCTTCCTGCTCACGCCGCTGACGCCGATGTCGGTCTACATTTTCTCGGCGGTGATGGGTGTGCTGTGGCTCTCAACCGTGCCGCCGACCAATGCGGTGCTGGCGCAGATCTTTGGCGTGCAGCACATGTCCATGCTCAGCGGCTTTGTGTTCCTGAGCCACCAGGTGGGCAGCTTCCTAGGCGTCTGGCTGGGCGGCAAGCTCTACGACAGCACGGGCAGCTACGACGTGGTCTGGTGGCTGGCCGTGGCCCTTGGCGTGGCGGCGGCCCTGGTGAACCTGCCGGTGCGCGAAGGCCCCATCTTGCGTGGTGAGCCCCGCCCCCAAGCCGCATGAGCTCGACCCCGCTTGCCGCCAAGATCAAGCCGGCATTGCGCTGGGCGCTGATCCTGCTGGTGCTGGGCTTGGTGTTTCTGGCCTATCTGCAGCCGGCGCTGATGGTGCAGTTGTCCGAGCAACTCTGGGCTTGCTTCTGAGCATGAGTGCTGAGGTCTCCCCCTGGCTGCGCCGCTGGACGCAGGCTCAAAAAGCCGGCGCCACGGCCCTGGATCTGGCCTGCGGCTCCGGCCGCCATCTGCGTCATCTGGCCGCTCAAGGCATGAAGGTCTGCGGCGTCGACCGCGATGCCGCAGCACTGGCCGCTTCAGAAGGCATCGCGGCCGAGCTGATCTGCGCCGACATCGAGAACGGCCCCTGGCCGCTGGAAGGCCGACAGTTCGACCTGGTGCTGGTCAGCAACTACCTGTGGCGGCCGCTGTTCCCGCAGATCCGCGCGGCCATGGCGCCCGGCGGCTGGTTGATCTACGAAACCTTTGCCCTGGGGCAGCACACCATCGGCCGCCCGGCAAGGCCAGACTTTTTGCTTCAGCCCGGCGAGCTGCTGGGCCTATGCCAGGGCCTGCGCATCGTCGCCTTTGAAGATGGCTTTGAAAAAGGCCGCGAGGGCGTCAACCCGCGCTATGTCCAGCGCGTTGCCGCTGTTTGCGAGGCGCCGAGCGCCACCGTGGGCACTGTTTTTCAGGCCTATGCACTCGATTGAGTGGCCCGGCCCCGAGCGCACACGCGCCGCTGAGTAGAATCCACCGCATCAAATAGGACATTCCTCCATGAACCCGATTGTTGGCAGCATCGTTGCGCTCGTGACGCCGATGCAAGAAGACGGCAGCGTTGACTACCCGGCCCTGCGCGGCCTGATCGACTGGCACATCGCCGAGGGCACCGACTGCATCTGCGTGGTCGGCACGACCGGCGAATCCCCCACGGTCAGCATGGAAGAAAACCGCCAGATCATCAAAGCGGCCGTCGAGCATGCCCGCGGCCGCGTACCCATCATGGCCGGCACCGGCGCCAACAGCACCGCCGAAGCCATCGAGCTGAGCCGCTTCGCCAAGGAAGTCGGCGCCGACTGCACCCTGTCGGTTGTGCCCTACTACAACAAGCCCTCGCAAGAAGGCATCTACCAGCACTACAAGGCCATCGCCGAGGCCGTCGACATCCCCATGATGTTGTACAACGTGCCCGGTCGCACCGTGGCCGATATGGCCCCCGAGACCACCTTGCGCTGCGCCAGCCTGCCCGGTGTCTTCGGCGTCAAGGAGGCCACCGGGAATATCGAGCGCGCCGCCCAGCTGATCAAGGGCGCGCCCAAGGGCTTTCATATCTATTCCGGTGACGACGGCACCGCCATCGCCCTGATGCTGCTGGGCGGCAGCGGCAATGTCAGCGTGACCGCCAACGTCGCGCCGCGCGCCATGCACGAGCTGTGCAAAGCAGCGCTGGCCGGCAATATCGCCGAAGCCCGCCGCATCCATTTCCAGCTGCTGAGTCTGCACAAGCACCTGTTCTGCGAACCCAGCCCCTCGGCCGCCAAATGGGCGCTGTCGCAGCTGGGCCGCATCAAGAACCAGCTGCGCCTGCCCATCGTGCCGCTGACCGAAGCCGGTCAGGCGCAAGTCGGCGCCGCCATGCGCGAGGCCGGCCTGCTCTGAAGCGGCAAGACGCGCGATTTGCCTTGATCACCGTTTCCAGTCTGCTCTAATCCGCACCAGCTTTGCACGCCAACCGCCCCTCGGGGCCGGCTCGCAGGATTCAACCATCGCTCCCTTGTCCCCCGGAGATGTCTAGCGTGACTCGTTCCTCCTCTTTTGTTTCTTCCTCGGCCACCCCGGTGCGCCTGGCTTGCCTGCTGATGCTGGGTTCGCTGGCCGCCTGCAGCACGACGGATGGCATTTTTTCCTCGGACAAGGTCGATTACCGCGCCAACGCCCGCCAGACCACTGGCCTGGATGTGCCGCCGGACCTGACCCAACTGGCCCGCGACAGCCGCAGCGGCAATGCCAGCGGCTCGGTCAGCGCCAATGCCTTGCAACAAGCCAATGCCGCCCCCAAGGTCAGCGCCAGTGGCCTGAGCCCGGCCAACACGGTGGCCCTGAACGCCGTGGGCGACCTACGCCTGGAGCGCAATGCCGACACGCGCTGGCTGCGCAGCTCGCTGACGCCCGAGCAGCTGTGGCCCCAGCTGCGTGAGTTCTGGCAACAACGCGGCTTCGAGCTGACCAAGGACGCCGCCGAAGTCGGCGTCATGGAAACCAACTGGAACGAGAACCGCGCCAAATTGCCCCAGGACATCATCCGCTCCACCATTGGCAAGGTCTTCGACGGCCTGTACTCGACCGGTGAGCGCGATATGTTCCGCACCCGCATCGAGCGCACAGCCGACGGCAAGGGCACCGAGATCTTCATCAGCCACCGCGGCATGGTCGAGGTCTACACCGGCCCGCAGAAAGACAACACCGCCTGGCAACCCCGCCCCAGCGACCCGCAGCTGGAAGCCGAGTTGCTGTCCCGCCTGATGCTCAAGCTGGGCGCCAAGGAAGAGCTGGCCAAGGCGGCCGTGGCCGATGTGCCGGCCGCCGCCTCGGGCAAGAGCGCGGCACCGACTGCCGTCATCGCCGCCGGTCGCCCGCTGTCCGAAGTGCCGGACGCCATCGCCGTCAACGAAGGTTTCGAGCGCGCCTGGCGCCGCGTCGGCCAGTCGCTGGACCGCCACGGCTTCACCGTGGAGGACCGCGACCGCAAGCTGGGCCTGTTCTTCCTGCGTTATGCCGACCCGAACCAGGCCGGCAAGGAAGAGCCCAATTTCTTCGAACGCCTGTTCAGCGGCGACAAGGCCACCACGGCCACCCGCTACCGCGTGTCGGTCAAATCGGAAGGCGAGAAATCGACCGTTACCGTGCTGGACGACAAGGGCCAGCAGCAGACCAACGAGATTGCCAAGCGCATCCTCAATCTGCTGATGGACGATCTGCGCTGATCCGAGCCCTCCGGCTCCTCGGCATGAGCGCCGCCGCCCCACCGGGTGGGCGGCGTTTTTTCTGAGCTAAGCTCTTTCCAGCCAAACACGGAGCGATCAAGGCATGCGTTTTTGCAGCCTGGGCAGCGGCAGCGGTGGCAACGCCACCCTGATCGAGGCCAGCCAGGGCATCACCGAGACACAGATCCTGGTGGACTGCGGCTTCAGCCTGCGCGAACTGAACCGGCGCCTGCTGCGGGCCGGCAGCGCGCCCGAGGCCTTGAGCGCCGTCTTCATCACCCACGAGCATGGCGACCATGCCGGCTGCGTGATCAAGCTGGCACAAGCCCACCGCATCCCGATCTGGACCAGCCGCGGTACCTGGAGCGCGATTGAGCGCCGCGCCGCCGATCTGGCCGGCTTTGACCGCCAGCTGCTGCACTTCGCCCGCAGCGGCGACACGCTGGAACTGGGTGACCTGCAATTGCAGCCCTTCGCCGTGCCGCACGATGCCGAGGAACCGCTGCAGCTGCGCTGCAACGACGGCCAGCGACATCTGGGCGTGCTCACCGATCTTGGCCATGTCTGTGCCAGCGTGGTCCAAGCCCTGCAAGGCCTGGACGCCCTGCTGCTCGAATGCAACCACGACGAGGCGCTGCTACGTGCCTCCAACTATCCGGCCAGCCTCAAGCGCCGCATCCTCGGCACCCACGGCCACCTCTCCAACGAGGCCAGTGCTGAGTTGCTGAGGGCGCTCTCGCACGCCAAGCTCGGCGCGGTTGCGGCCGCCCATCTGAGCGAGCGCAACAACCGCCCGGCCCTGGCCGCCGCCGCGGTGGCGGCGGTACGTGGCTGCCAGCCGGAAGAGGTGCCGGTTGCCTCGCAAGCCGAAGGTCTGAACTGGCTCACGGTGTAAGACCCCGCCCTCGTCGAAAACGACAGACGTAAAAAAACCGCCGGGCCTTGCGGCCGGGCGGTTCTTTCAAGTACTCGGAGACCGATTACTTGCTGGCAGCAGCCGAAGCGGCGTCAGCAGCG
>JAIXSD010000215.1 GCA_027484885.1 Rubrivivax sp. | reverse complement strand
GCTTCGGGCAGCTGGCCGATCAGTTTGCGCGCCACCTGCAGGGCCAGCAGGGCCACATCCTCGCGGCGGCTGTGCAGGGCCTGCTGCTGGCTGCGCTCCCAGGCTTGCAGGGCGGCAGCCCATTCCTGCTGCACGGCGCTCAGCGCGGCCTGGCGGCCCTGTTGCAGGCCTTGGGTCAGGCCCAGGGCCTGGGCATCGGCGCAGGCTTGCTGGCTGCGCAGCTCTTGCTCGTGCGCCAGGTCGAGCAGGCGCTCGCGCAGGGCTTGCAGGCTTTCGAACTCGGGCAACTCATGGGCTGCGAACAGGCGGCGCGGGCTGGCCAGCGAGGGGGCATGTTCATGCCACAGCAGATAGCTCATCGCGAGTCTCCAGGGCTGTCCGGCAGCGGCAGGGTCAGGGTCAGGGCTTGCGCCAGGGCCTGGGCTCGCTGCAGCAGGGCCTGGGCATGGGCGGCCGGCATCATCAGCTCGGCCAGCGGGGCCAGGGCCTGGCTGGCGGCATGGCGCAGGGCGCCGTGTGGCAGGGTGCCGATCAGCACGGCCGCACCGCAGCTGCGCAGCAGCTCGGCCACGGCGGCCGGGTCCTGGGGGCTGGGTTCGCTCAGCGGCCAGTCGGGCAGCTCGGCCGGCAGGGTGGCATCGCGCGCCCGGTCGGGCTCTTGCAACAGGGCTTGCACAAAGCCCGGCCCCAGGGCTTGCAGCAGGGCCTGCACGCGGGTGCGGCAGATCCAGCGCCGCAGGGCCGGGGCGCAGAACACCGCGCCCACCTGCATCTGCAGCTGGCGCAGCTCGGGCTCGGGGCGAGCCAGCCATTCCGGGGCGGTCTCCAGCGCCTGCCAGCTCAGCTGGGGTGTGGCGCGCGGGGCGCTGCGCATCAGGCGCAGGGCCAGGCGGGCCAGGGCGGCCTGGTGCTCGCGCAACCGGCGGCGGTCATGCAGATGGGGCTGGCGATCAGGCATGGGGCGTGCCTCCGGGGGCGCTGGTGGGCAGGGCCAGCTCGGCGCCGGGCTCCTGGCGGCTGGCCGCACTGCGACGCTGGCGCAGCAGCCAGGCGCCGCCGACCAGGCTCAGGCCGGCCAGGCCCAGGCTCAGGGGCCAGAGGGCCGAGGCCTGCGTGGCCAGCGGCGCCTCGGCGGCTGGGCCCAGCTGGGCCGGGCTGGCCGGGAACAGGGCCACCGTCACCTTCTCGGCCGGCAGGCCCTCGACGCTGTTCACCACCAGGGCGCGGATCTTGGGGGCCAGCAGGGCCAGATCGGCATCGGGCCGGTGCTTGATGAAGATCGAGGCGGCCGAGGGCTGGGGCTTGTCGATCAGCGGGTGCTTCTCGGGCACGACCAGGTGCACGCGCGCCGCCACCACGCCGTCGATGCTGGCCACCGTGTGCGAAAGCTCTTGCGAGAGGGCGTAGAGCAGGCGGGCGCGTTCCTCCAGCGGCGTGGACACAAAGCCCTCGCGCTTGAAGACCTGGCCCAGGTTGTCGAAGCTCTCCCGTGGCAGGCCTTGCGCGCGCAGCAGGCGCACGGCGGGCGGGAAATCCGCCGCCTGCACCTGCACCGCATAGGCTTTCTCCTCGCGCAGCTTCTGCGCTTCGATGCCAGCCTCGCGCAGGGCGGCCACCACCTCGTTGGCCTGGCGTTCGCTCAGGTCGGCGTACAGGGTCTGCTCCTGGCAGCCGGCCAGGGTCAGCAGGGCGGGCAGGCAGATCAGCAAAGCGCTCAGGGGGCGTCGCATGGCGGGGCTCCTAGCCTTGTTGGCGGAACAGCTGCTGCAGCCCGTCCGAACTGCGGTTGGCAATGTTCGAGGTCAGCTGGCAATGGAACATGAACTCCTGGCAGCGCAGGGTCAGCTGCACCACCTCGCCGGGGCTCAGATCGGCGCCGGCCTGGCGCGCCGCCTCGGCCATCTGGGCCAGGCTGCTGGCTTCGCTGTTGATGTGGTCGAAGGGCTTGAATACCTGGGCCACGGCCGTGGACGGTGCGGACACCGGATCGGGCCCCAGGGCCGTGCCCTGGCTCTTGAGCTGGGCGCGCTGCAGCGCCTGCTCGAAGCCGCCCAGGTCGGCCAGCGACAGGCCATAGCCCGCGGACAGGCCCGCGGCCGGGCTGCCCAGCCCCAGGGTGGGGCCAGCGCCCAGCGGCGCCGCCAGTGCCGCGGCCGATGAGACAAGGGCCAGGCTGCTCATTGCTTGCGCGCCATGGTTTCCAGCGCCGAGCCCACGGCCGCCAGGGCGGTGTGCGAGGCATTGCTGAGGTAGCCCATCTCCATGGACATGGCGGTCAGCTGGGTCACATCGGCCGGCTTGTCCTGACCCTGGTCCATGGCGGCAGACTTGGTGCTGATGGCATCGGCCTTGGCGTCCAGCACCTTGCCCCAGGCGTCGGCCATGGCTTCGAACCAGCTGCCGTTGCCGCCGCTGCCGCTGCCGCTGCCGGCGATGGAAGAGCTGTTGTTGATGCTGTTGCGTTGGATGCTGTTGCTCATGATGAAGAGGTCCTCGTGAAGGGCTGTGGTTCTTGGTGGGGTGAAGGCGGTTCAGAAATCGATGCGGCTGGTGCGGCCTTCGCGCTCCAGCAACAGGGCCTGGGGCTGCACGGCCACCAGGCGGTGGCCGCTGGGCAGGACGGCGCCGGCGAAGTAACGCGCACCATCGGCGGTGATCAGATGCGGCAGGCCCTGGCTGACCAGGGCGACGATGCGCTTGCCCGGCTCAGCGCCGGCCGAGGGCAAGGTGGGCAGGCGGCCCTCGCTGGAGCCGTGGGCGCCGGCGTCCGCCGGCGCCGGGGCGGGCGGCGTGCTCAGCTCCAGGCCGCGCAGCTGTGGCAGGGCGCTGCGCAGCTGGGCCAGGGCCTGCTGCCAGGCTTCGGGCGAGGGGCTGGGCTGGGCGCCGGAGGCCGCGCGCGCAGCCGGTTCCAGTCGCACCTGGCCGAGGCCGAAAACGTTTGCACGCGCTTGGAAACCCTGCATCTGCAGCAGTTCCTCCACGGCCGCGGCCAGCTGGCTGTCCACCTGCAGCGCCTGCATCGAGGGCAGGGGCGGCCGCAGGCCCAGAGCCAGCAGGCGCTGTTGCAGCTGCGCCTGCTGGCTCTGGCCGGCCACACGGCCGCTCAACACCGGCTGGCCCTGGGCATCGCGGCTCAGCTGCAGGGCGGCGAAATCGGGCTCGCGCTGCAATCGGCTGACCAGGGTGTGCAAGGCGGGCATGGGATCCGGCGCCGGTGCGGGCGCGGTGGGCCGCCCCTGCCAGGCCCAGGCCAGGCCAGCCAGGGCAAGGCCGGCGCCGGCCGCGGCCAGCCAGAGTTCGTGGTGGCGACGCGCCGGACCTGCGGGGGGCGCTGCGTGGCCCGCATCGGTATTCAGGTCCGGCAAGACCCGGGGATCGTCCATCGTTGCGGCCCGCGCGTTGACCGGGTGCAGCGACCAGATGGCCGCCGTGCGCTCGCCAAAGGCCAGCACCAGATCCGACCCCAGCTGCAGGGCGCAGTGGGCGGGCCAATCGAAGGCGTCGCCAACCTTCAAGACCTGCTCGCCCAGCAGTGCCTGGCCTTGCAGCAGCTCGGCGCGGCACAGCGGGCCATCGAGCTGCAGGCGCAGCAGGGCGGGCTCGGGCGCCTGCAGCAGCAGGTCGGCCGATTCGGCCTCAGGCCAATGCAGGGCCGGGCCGGCTGCGAGGCGCAGGGCCTGGCCCGGCTGCAGATCGGCCCGCGCGCCCGCCTGCGCGCCGCCGAGCACGCGCAGCTCCAGCGCCGGCACGGCGGCGAAGCTGGGTTCCTGGGCGTGGGGCTGGGCGGGGCGGTTCATGGCTGGCTGCCTCCGGCAGGGGGCACGCTGCTGTCGCTGGCGGCCGGTGCCGGGCTGGGCTCGGCGGCGCGGCCCAGCGCGCTTTCGGCGGCCGCCAGGCGGCCAGCCGAGGCCAGGCGCGGCGTGATCAGGAACATGCGCTCGACCCGCGAGCCCTTCTCGCTCTGGCTGCGGAACAGCGAGCCCAGCAGGGGCAGATCGCCCAGCACGGGCACCTTGTCCTGGCCGCTGGAGCTGCTGTCGCGCACCATGCCGCCGATCAGCAGGCTTTCACCTTCGCCGATCAGGGCCTGCGTCTGGATGGTGGCGCGTTCGACCACGGGGATCTGGTCCACCTGATTGGGCGTGACGCTGCCGTCTTCCACCTGCACCAGCAGCTTGATGCGGGTGCGCTCCTTGTCCACAAACACATGCGGCATCACGCGCAGCGAGGTGCCGGCCGTGATGTTGAACAGGTCCACCTGCTCGCGCCCGGCCACCCGCACGTAGAAGGTGGAGCTGTGGTCGAACACCGCCTCGACATTGGACAGGGTCAGCACCTGCGGGCTGGACACCACCTTGGCCGCGCCACTGCCTTGCAGCGCGTTGATGCGGGCGACAAACTGGTTGCGGTTGCCCAGCACGGCCGAGACAAAGCCGCCCCGGCCGCTGGGCGTGACATCACGGTCGCCGCGCAGGGCCAGATCGCTGGCCGTGCCGCGGCCGAACAGCAGCTCGCTGCCGCCGCCGCCCGACCAGCGCCAGTTGATGCCCAGCTCGCGCAGGCGGTCGGTGTTGATGTCGATGACGGTGGCCTCAATTTCCAGCGCCTGCGGCTCTACATCGAGGGCCTGGATCAAGGCGGCATAACGCTCCAGCTTCTCGGGCTGGTCGCGCACGATGATGGCGTTCAGGCGCGGGTCGGCCTCGATGCGCGGGGCGCTGGTGCTGCTCTCCACGCCGGGCTCGGCCGCAGCGTTGCGCGGTGCCAAGGCGGCTTTCAGTGCATCGGCATCGCGGTCCTTGGCTGAAGCATTGGCAGCGCCTGCGGGCGGCAGGCCCAGGGTGCCGCTGCCGGCTTGCAGGCCTTGGGCCGCCAGGCCCTGGCCGCGCAGGCCGGCCTGGTTGCTGGGGCGCTCGCGGCTGGTGTTGCTGCTGTTGCCGCTGACGCCGCTGGGCGGCGCGCCGACCAGGGCACGCAGGATGCTGGCCACGCCGGGCACGGTCAGGCTGCGGCCAGCCATGGCCATGTTCACGTCCTGGGCCCAGGCGTAGCGCAGGTAGTAGACGCGAAAATCTTCGCGCCCGAGGCTGGGTTTGGCCGGTGCCTGGGCCGGGTCCAGGGCGCGCGCCAACTCGGCCACCATCTCGATGAAGGCGGCATGGCCGCGCGCCTGGATGGCGCCATCGGCGCTGCGGCGCAGGCTGTTCTGGGCGTCCACAAGCTGCAGCTCCTCGGCGCTGCGCAGCAGCTTCTGCGCGGCCAGGGCATTGAGGCTGAAGCTGCGCTGTTGGGCCTCGCGGGCGCTGGCGATGTGGGTGGTGTTGCCGTCGTGGAAGACCAGCAGCTTGTAGGCGCGCGCGATCTCGCGCAGCAGCTGCTGCGCCGGCATCTGGCTGAAGCGGCCGTTGACCTGGCCGCGCACGCCGGGGCTCAGCGCCACCGGCGCCTCCACCTGGGCGAACAGGTCTTCGAGAAAAGCGTCCAGTCCCTGCTCGCGGGCCGAGAGGGTGACCAGGCGCTCGCCCACCGGCCAGGGCACGGCCTGGGCCGGGCTGGCCAGCACGAGCAGGCCCAGCAGCAGGGCGCGGCCAGCCGAGGCTGATGCGCAGAGGGGGGGCAGGGCAAAGGGGAACATGGAGGGCTTCATCGCTCAGGCCGCCTCTTGCAGCAGCGGCGCCTGGGGCAGGTCCACCCGCTCGGCCACATCGAGCTGCAGGCTGGGGCTCAATTCATGGAAGGACAGCACCGGGTGGTCGAAGCACTCGGCCTCGATCAGCCGGCGCACATGCCAGCGCACATCGACGGCGGTGACGATGGCGCGCGCGCCGCTGCGCGTCAGGCTGGCCTGCAGCGCGGCGCTGATCTGCTGGGCCAGCTGTGGGTCCAAGGCCAGCTGGGCCACGCCGCCGTTGACGCGGATGGCCTGGCGCAGCAGGTCTTCCAGCGCCGGGCTCAGCATCAGGCAGGGCAGGCGACCCTCGGGCGCCAGGCGGTGGCTGGTCTGGCGCTTGAGGGCGATGCGGGCGAACTCGGTCAAGGTCTGCACGTCTTTTTCACGCTGACCGGTGTCGGCCAGCGACTCCAGCACATCGCGCAGATTGCGGATCGACACCTCCTCGGCCACCAGCCGGCGCAGCACCTCGGCCACGCGCTGGATGGGCAGGCTGCGCAGCACCTCCTTGACCACATCGGGCAGCTCGGTGGAGGCGCGGGTCAGCAAGGCCGTGGTCTCCTGGATGCCCAGGAAGAGCTGAGCATGGCGGCGCAGCACCTGATGCAGCTGAGCCAGCAGGGCCTGGCGGTCCATGCCTTCCTGCAGCGGGCCCTGGGCGATGGGCACCTCGTAGGCCAGCAGCTGCCAGCCGGGCTCGGCCTGGCCCGCGTTCGCTTGCCCGTTCGCATCGGCGCTTGCGATGCGGGGCGTGCGGCCATGCAGGGCGATGCGCGGCAGCTGCAGGCCGGCAGCCAGCTGGAACTGCTCGGTCATCTCGCCCAGCTCCTGGGCCAGGCGCTGGCCGGCCTCGCCCTGCAAGGCCGC
>JAIXSD010000423.1 GCA_027484885.1 Rubrivivax sp. | reverse complement strand
CTGTCGTAGGGCCGGGCTCAGGGCTCAGGCCTCAGGCCTCGGCCGATGGGGCGTGCGTGCCGCTCGCCGCGCCACCCGCGCGCGGGAAGCGCACGGCCACACCCAGACCGCGTCCTTCCAAGCCAGGGCTCAGCTGCACCCGCGCACCGTGCTGGGCGGCGGCCCGCTCGACGATGGCCAGGCCCAGGCCGCTGCCGTGCTGCTCTTGGCCGGGGATGCGGTAGAAGCGCTCAAACACCTTGGCCTGCAGCTCGGCCGGGATGCCGGGGCCCTGGTCCAGCACCTCGAGCAGCACGGCCTCGGGCGTGTCGCTGATGCGCACCAGCACATGGCCGCCATTGGGTGAGTACTTAATGGCGTTGTCCACCAGGTTGTCGATCAGGGCGCCGAGCGACTCGCGGTTGGCGCTGAGCCAGCATTCCTCAGGCGCCTGCAGCTCCAGCTCGACATTGCGACTCAGGGCCATGGGGCTGGCCAGCACCACGCGGTCGCTGACCAGGGCCACCAGCTCGTGTTCGCGCTGGGCCATGTCCAGCGCGTCGGCGCCCGAGCGGGCCAGGGCCAGCAGCTGGTGCACGGTGTGGGTGGCGCGGTCCACGCCCTGGTGCAGGCGCTGGGCCGAGGCGGCGCGGCGCTCGGCGTCCTGGCCGCTGTCCAGGGCCTCGGCGCTGAGCTTGACCACGGCCAGCGGCGTCTTCAGCTCATGCGCCGCATCGAGCAAGAACTCGCGCTCGCGCTCCAGGCGCAGCTGCAGCCGTGCCATCAACGAGTTGACGGCGTTCACCAACGGCGCCAGCTCCACATAGGGCGAGTCGGGCAGGGGAGAGAGGTCCTTGGCCGAGCGCTGCGAGATCTGCTGGCCGATGCGCTGCAGCGGCGCAAAGCCCAGCCGGAACAGCAACCAGACCGGCAGGATCAGCAGCGGCAGGCCGTAGAGCAGGGGCCGGGCGTAGTAGCTGAAGCCGGCGAGGCTGAAGTGCCAGTCGCCGGGCTTCTCCTGCCAGCGGCGCACGATCAGGCCCTGCTCGGGCTCGCTGGCCTCGGCGTAGAGCCAGCGCGAATCGCTGGCGTAGACGCGCTCTTGCGGCGGGCTGCGGTCGCGGCCGCTGAGGTCGGGGTCGCGGCGCAGCAGCAGGCGGTCTTCATGCCAGACCTGCAGGAGGTAAAAAGGCGGGCGGTGGCCTTTGTGGCGCCACTCGTCGCGCAGCAGCCCGTCGAGTTCGGCCATGCGCGCCTCCAGCGCCTGGGGCTGGTCCAGCCGCGGCAGGGCTTGCAGCTTGGCCAGCTCGGCCCAGAGCTGGTTTTCGGCCTGGCCATTGCGGCTTTGCAGCAGGCCGATGTCGATCAGCTCGCGGGCGATCAGCGCGGCCCAGGTCAGGAAGATGACCGCAAACACCGCGCCCAGGCTGCGCCGGAACAGCGAGCGGTGGGCCGGGCGCGCAGCGGCCGCCGGGGCTGCGGTTTCGGCCTTCATTCGGCGTTCTGCTCGATCAGGTAGCCGATGCCGCGCACGGTGCGGATGTAGCCCTCGCCGATCTTGCGCCGCAGATTGGAGATGTGCACATCGAGGCTGCGGCCATCGGTCTGGTTCAAGGTCTTGCTCTCCAGCTGGCGGCGGGTGACCACGCGGTCGGGCAGCTTGAGCAGGGTCAGCAGGATGGCGAACTCGGTGCGCGAGAGGTTGATGCGCTCACCTCCGCGGCTCAGCACCATGCGGTGCTCGTCCAGCACCAGGTCCTTGATCTGCCACTGGTGGGGCGAGTCATCGCCTTCCTCGATGCCGGCACGCCGCGCCACGGCGCGCAGCCGGGCCAGCAGCTCAGGGCCGGCAAAGGGCTTGACGAGGTAGTCGTCGGCGCCGCTGTCCAGGCCGCTGAGCCGGTCTTCGATGCTGTCGCGCGCGGTGATCACGATCAGAGGCAGCTTCTTGTCCGCCTGGCGCAGGCTGCGCAGCAGGTCCATGCCGTTGCCATCGGGCAGGCCCAGGTCCAGCACCACGGCGTCGAAGTCCTGCTCGGCCGTCCAGAAGCGCGCATCGGCCACCCGGCGCAGCCAGATCACCTCGTGCTGGGCGTCCTGCAGCAGGGCTTGCACTGCCCGGCCCAGTTCCAGATCGTCTTCGACCAAACAGATTTTCATGATGGTGCGGACTCTAGCAATGGATGGCCGCCGCGCGCGCGGCGTGCGGCCCGGCGGCTTGGGTGGGTCTTAAGACGGTCTTAACAGTCTCTTTGCGTGCTGTGTAGGCGGCTGGGCGGATAGTGCAGCGCAGACGCTGAGCCGGCCTGCCGCTGGCTGCTCCTCTCCTTCTTCTCACCCATCATTGGCATGACGACATCGCTGCATTTGCTCGTGACGACCTGGCTGGCGCTGGCGGCCCCGGCGGCCGCGCTGGCGCAGGGTTCGAACCCCGGCCAGTTTCTGCCCAGCCCGGCTCAGTTCGACCAGCTTTTCCCCGAGCGCATTGCCTTCTACAGCTACGAGGGCTTTGCCGAGGCCGTGCGCCAGACGCCGGGTTTCGCATCCCGCGGCAGCGAGCAGCAAAAGCGCCAGGAGATGGCCGCCTTCCTGGGCCAGATCGCCCATGAGTCCGACCAGCTCAAGGCCCAGCGCGAATACCGCCGCGAGAACTGGGACCATTACTGCCGCCGAGATGACGGCATCGGCTGCGCCCCTGGCCAGCAGTACTACGGCCGCGGCCCCATCCAGCTGAGCTGGAACTACCAGTACAAGGCCGCCGGTGATCACCTGGGCCTGGACCTCTGGGCCGACCCCGACCGCGTGGCGCGCGATTCCAAGGTGGCCTGGCAGACGGCGCTGTGGTACTGGATGACGCAGCCCGGCGTGGCGCCGCAATCGGCGCATGAGGCCATGTCGGCCGGCAAGGGCTTTGGCGCCACCACCCGCGCCATCAACGGCGTGATCGAGTGCGACAAGGGTGCCGACCCCGACACCGTGCGCAAGCTGAACCGCCGCATCGAGTTCTACCGCCGCGCCAGCGAGCTGCTGGGCGTGCCGCTGAGCGAGCCCCTGGGCTGCTGAGGCGCGAGGCCCGACGCAGCCCCGGTGTCGGCGCCAGACAAAAGAGTGCCCGAGACCTTGGATGAACGAGTGAGTGATGAAGTAAGTGAGTAAGTGAGTGAATGAAAAAGTGTTGGAGCTGTTGGCCGACCCTTGATGTGTTGATGGAAACGAGACCCCCGATCTTTCGCCAATAAATCGCATGGAGACAACAATGATGAAGCCCGCTGAACCCCGCGCCCGACGCCTGATGAAACCCACCGCTGTGGCCGCCGCCGCCCTGGTGAGCCTGCTGAGCCTGCCCGCCCTGGCGCAGACCGCTGACGCCGGCAAGGACGAGAAAAAGGACGCCAAGAAGGTCGAGAAGACCGAGCTGCCCCAGGTCACCGTGACCGCCACCCGCGTCAGCACCGACGCGCTCAAGACCCCGGTGTCGGTGACGGCCCTGCAGGCCGACGACCTGGTGCGTGAGAACGTCAAGGAACTGCTCAACCTGAGCGGCTATGTGCCCAATCTGCAGCTGGGCCTGTCCAGCGGCGACTCGGGCGTGCTGGCCTCCATCCGCGGCGTCACCTCGACCAACTTCACCGAAATCGGTGACCCGGCCGTGGGCATCCACATCGACGGCATCTATTCGCCGCGGCCCCAGGGCTCGCTGGCGCTGATGTTCGACCTGGACCAGGTCGAAGTGCTGCGCGGCGCCCAGGGCACCCTGTTCGGCCGCAATTCCACCGCCGGCGTGGTCAACATCATCCCGGCCAAGCCCGATTTCAAGAGCAACTACGGCTGGGTCTCGGGCCAGCTGGGCAACTACAAGGCCAAGCAGCTGCGCGCCGTCCACAACCAGAGCTTTGGTGACAACTTCGCCCTGCGCGCCGCCATCATGGTGGACAAGCGCGACAGCTATATCGACCAGGAGCAAGACCTGCGCGACCGCGGCGTCAAGCCGCCCACGGCCGATGGCAAGGGCAAGTTCACGCCCGATGGCAAGCCCGACACCGACCAGCGCCTGAACCGCAAGGTTGATGCGTCCGATGCCTATGGCAACTCTGACCAATGGGCCGCCCGCCTGACCGCGCGCTGGGCCGTGAGCAAGGCGCTGGAATGGACCGGTGGCTTCGAGCACTACCAGAACAGCGGCGCCGGCGAGGTGGGCCTGAAGGACTGCGAGATGGCGGCCGGCACCAAATGGGCCTGCGGACCCAAGGGCCAATGGAGCGCCATCATCAATGTGCCCGGCAAGATCGACATGACCATCGACACCGTGCGCAGCAACCTGGTCTGGAAACTCGATGAGCAGACGGAGCTGGGCTACAAGGTCGCATACGCGGTGCAAAAGCGCGCCCAGAACCACGACGACGACGGCGGCCAGACCTGGCTGGACAGCGAGGTCGATGTCATGCAGCCCTGGGGCAACTGGGGCCGCCAGCACGCCATCGACCAGGCCAG
>JAIXSD010000478.1 GCA_027484885.1 Rubrivivax sp. | reverse complement strand
CTGCGCTACGCCCCCAGCGGCAGCAGCGTGGACGTGCAGGTGCGGCGGGAACCGGCCGGTCTGTGCATCGCCGTTCATGACCAGGGGCCTGGCATTCCGGAGGCCGAGCTGGAGTCGGTGTTCCAGCCCTTTGTCCAGGGCAGCAAGCACAAGCCCGGCAGCGGTGGCACCGGCCTGGGCCTGACCATCGCCCGAAGAATCCTCCACGCCCACGGCGGCACCCTGAGCGCCCACAACCATGCCCAGGGTGGCTGCCTGTTCGAGTTCTGGCTGCCGCCGGCCTGAAATCGGCCACGCCTGCCCATTTCGGGCGCAAAGCGCCAGCCGCAAGCCCTGCGCGCCGACCTGCCGGCTCGCTGCCACCTACAATTCCGCCCGGTTTCAGACGATTCAGGCGCACACCCGCGCCCCACGCGCGACCCGCGCAGACGCACCACAGCCCCGGAGACCCCGCCATGGACGCCCGCACATCCACCCTGACCCTGCGCATCGAAAAAATGCGCGATGCATTGAAGCGCAACGACGTCCATGCCGTGCTGGTGCCCTCGGCCGACCCGCATTTGTCCGAATACCTGCCCGAGCGCTGGCAGGCACGCCAGTGGCTGTCGGGCTTCACCGGCTCGGTTGGCACCCTGGTGGTGACGCGCGAGCGTGCCGCCATCTTTGCCGACAGCCGCTACTGGACCCAGGCCGAAGCCGAGCTGGCCGGCACCGGCATCGAGCTGGTCAAGGTCATGAGCGGCGCGGCCACCGACTACATCGCCTGGATTGCCGCCCAGCTGCAAGCCGGCCAGACCCTGGCGGTCGACGGCCAGGTGCTGGGCCTGGCCCTGGCCCGCCTGCTGAGCACGGCCATGGCCGAGGCCCGCATCACCCTGCGCACCGACATCGACCTAGTCGACGAGGTCTGGGCCGAGCGCCCGGGCCTGCCCGACAGCGCCGTCTGGGAGCACGCCGCGCCGCAGGCCACGGTCAGCCGCGCCGACAAGCTGGCCGCCATCCGCGCCGCCGTGGCCACCCAGGGCTGCAGCCACCACTTCATCAGCAGCGTCGACGATGTGGCCTGGTTGCTGAACCTGCGCGGCTCGGACGTGGACTACAACCCGGTCTTCATGGCCCATGTGCTGCTGGACGCGCAAGCCGCCACTCTGTTCGTGGCCGAAGGCAAGATCGACGCCGCCCTGCAGGCCCGCCTGGCCGCCGACGGCGTGAGCCTGCGCCCCTACGCTGAGGCTGCCGCCGCCCTGGCCGCCCTGCCGGCCGATGCGCGCGTGCTGATGGACCCCAAGCGCGTCACCTTCGGCCTGCGCCAGGCCGTGCCGGCCAGCGCCAGCATCCGCGAAGCCATCAACCCCAGCACCCTGGCCAAGAGCCGCAAGACCGCCGCCGAGGCTGCGTTTGTGCGAGAGGCCATGGAGCAGGACGGCGCCGCCATGTGCGAGTTCTATGCCTGGCTGGAGGGCGCCCTGGGCCAGCAGCGCATCACCGAGCTGACCATTGACGAAGAGCTGACGGCCGCACGCGCCCGCCGCCCCGGTTTCCAGGGCCTGAGCTTCCCCACCATCGCCGGCTTCAATGCCAACGGCGCCATGCCGCATTACCGCGCCACGCCGGCCTCGCACAGCGTGATCGAGGGCAACGGCCTGCTGCTGATCGACTCGGGCGGCCAGTACTTGGGCGGCACCACCGACATCACCCGCGTCTGGGGCATCGGCGAGGTCAGCGCCGCGCAAAAGCGCGACTACACCCTGGTGCTCAAGGGCACGATCAACCTCTCGCGCGCCTGCTTCCCGCGCGGCACGCTCAGCCCCATGCTGGACGCGCTGGCGCGCAGCCCGCTGTGGGAGCATGGCCTGGACTACAGCCACGGCACCGGCCACGGCGTCGGCTACTTCATGAACGTGCATGAAGGCCCGCAAAGCATCTCCAAGGCCGTGCCCGACGCGACCATGGCCATGGAGCACGGCATGATCACCTCGATCGAGCCCGGCCTCTACCGCCCGGGCCAATGGGGCGTGCGCATCGAGAACCTGGTGCTCAACACCGGCCTGGACACGCCCGAGCGCGGCCAGTTCGGCGAAATGCTGCGCTTCGAGACCCTGACCCTGTGCCCGATCGAAACCCGCTGCATCGACCTGAGCCTGATGCGCGCGGACGAGATCGCCTGGCTGAACCAGTACCACGCCGAGGTGCGCCGCCGCCTGAGCCCGCTGCTCAGCGGCGCCGGCCTGGCCTGGCTGACGGCCCGCACCGAGGCCATCTGAATGAAGCGCTGAGCGGCCGCGGGCCCGCGCAGAACCAGGCGGCTTCGGCCGCCTTTTTTCTGCCCTGCCGCACTGGAACTCAACACGGCCAGGGCCTAGAGTTGTTCAGACTGCCCTGCTGTTTTCATGAGGAAGGAGTCCATCATGGCCCGCAAAAGCATCCATGTGTTTTCGGAGAGTGGCTTGCATGGTGCCCTGCTCGCGGCCCTGCTGCTGCTGATCGTCGTCGGCCTGGTTGACAGCTGGTTCTTCACCCCGGAAGGCAAGACGCCGGTGCTCTGGCGCCTGGACCCGGTGGTGGTCAGCGGGCCAGCGCCCAGCCGCTGAGCCTCTGACCCTCTAGGCCCGGCCCGGGCTTACATCTGCCGGAACAGGTGCAGATAGCTGCGGCTGACCGGCAGCACCTCGGGGCGGTCTTTCAGATGCACATCGGCGGTCTCGTTCGGGCCGCGGGTGACATGGCTGATGGCATGCAGATTGACCACCACCGAGCGGTGCACCTGGGCAAAACGCTGCGGGTCGATCTGTTCCATCAGCTCGCGAATGGGCGTGCGGATCAAGGCCTCGCCTTCGGGCCAGACGACCAGGGTGTACTTCTCGTCCGAACGCAGATAGATGAT
>JAIXSD010000027.1 GCA_027484885.1 Rubrivivax sp. | reverse complement strand
TGCCGACCGACTCGTCGCCCTTTTCAAAGGCGCCGACATTGCGCGGGTTTTCGTAGTGATCAACGACTTTTTCGCTGTATGCCATGATTTTTCTCCTAGCTGTTGTCGGATCAACGTCTCATCGCGAGGCGCTGAACCAAGCCCGCTGCCAGCTTCATTCAATCGGCGGCAGGCCGTGATCGGTCGGTCAGTGGGCCGCCCACTGGATGGTGCTGAGGTCGATGCCGTCCTTGTACATATCCCACAGCGGCGAGAGCTCGCGCAGCTTGGCAACACGGTCCTTCAGCGTGGCAATGGCGTAATCGATCTCTTCCACGGTGGTGAAGCGGCCAATGGTCATGCGCAGCGAGGAGTGCGCCAGCTCGTCGCTGCGGCCCAGAGCGCGCAGCACATAGCTGGGTTCGAGGCTGGCCGAGGTGCAGGCCGAGCCCGACGACACCGCCAGGCCCTTGACGCCCATGATCAGGGACTCGCCTTCCACATAATTGAACGACATGTTCAGGTTGTGCGGCACACGGCGCTCCAGATCGCCGTTGACGAAGACCTGCTCGATGTCTTTGAGGCCATTCAGCAAACGGTCGTGCAGCATGCGGATGCGCTCGCCCTCGGCCGCCATCTCTTCCTTGGCGATGCGGTAGGCCTCGCCCATGCCGACGATCTGGTGCGTGGCCAAGGTGCCCGAGCGCATGCCGCGCTCTTGGCCGCCGCCATGCATCTGCGCTTCCAGGCGCACGCGCGGTTTACGGCGCACAAACAGTGCACCGATGCCCTTGGGGCCATAGGTCTTGTGCGAAGCCAGGCTCATCAGGTCGACCGGCAGCTCGGCCAGGTTGATCGCAATCTTGCCAGTGGCCTGAGCGGCGTCGACGTGGAAGATGATGCCGCGCTCGCGGCAGATGGCGCCGATGGCCGGGATGTCTTGGATCACGCCGATCTCGTTGCTGACGTACAGCACCGAAGCCAGGATGGTGTCCGGGCGGATGGCCGCTTTGAAAGCCTCGATGTCCAGCAGGCCATTGGCCTGCACATCCAGATACGTGACTTCAAAGCCTTGGCGCTCCAGCTCACGGCAGGTGTCCAGCACCGCCTTGTGCTCGGTCTTGAGCGTGATGATGTGCTTGCCGCGGGTCTTGTAGAACTGGGCTGCGCCCTTGATGGCCAGGTTGATGGACTCGGTTGCACCCGAGGTCCAGACGATCTCGCGCGGGTCCGCGCCGATCAGGGCGGCCACTTGCTCGCGCGATTTCTCAACCACGGCTTCCGCCTCCCAGCCCCAGGCGTGGCTGCGCGACGCGGGGTTGCCGAAATGCTCGCTGAGCCAGGGCACCATGGCGCTGACCACACGAGGATCCACCGGGGTGGTGGCGCCGTAGTCGAGATAGATGGGGAAATGCGGGGTCATGTCCATGTTCGAGAAATGCTCTTTTTGTTCTGACGAAAGCAAGGTCGGCCCGGCAAAGGGCGAGGCCCCGCCGGCGGCCAGAGGGCTTATTTGGTGAAGGCGTTGCCGAGTGCGAAGACCGAGTTCGGCGCGGTGATACGGATGGGCTTGACCACCGGGGTGGACGAAATCGCCCGCTTCATCGGCGACTCCTCGATGGTCACACCCTTGGCCAGCTGGTCTTCCACCAGCTTGCGCAGGGAGACCGAATCGAGGTACTCGATCATCTTGGCATTCAGGCTGGTCCAGAGCTCGTGCGTGATGCAGCGGCCAGTGTCCTCACCCATGCAGTTTTCCTTGCCGCCGCAGCCGGTGGCATCGATCGGCTCATCGACGGCGACGATGATGTCGGCCACGGTGATCTCGCTGGATTTGCGGCCCAGCGAATAGCCGCCGCCCGGCCCGCGGGTGCTTTCCACCAGCTCGTGGCGGCGCAGCTTGCCAAACAACTGTTCCAGATAGGACAGCGAAATCTGCTGCCGTTGGCTGATGGCCGCCAAGGCGACCGGGCCACCGTTTTCACGCAAGGCGAGATCGATCATTGCCGTGACGGCAAAGCGACCTTTGGTGGTGAGACGCATCACACTCTCCTTTTGCCCGAACTCATGTCCGAAAGACCCCGGGCAGCCACCGCGTCAAACGCTGACAGCTGCCGCCTTGATCCGGGCGCCTTGGGCTGAAGCCTGAAGGGTTAACCCGGGTCTATTTCCGACAATTTTACTCAATTACTGAGCACTTTGCTGGAGGCGGGCAAAACCGCAAGTTTTGCCAGGGCTTCAAGCCGTCTGCTGCGAAGAGCGAGACCGGCTGCGTCAACCGATATTGTCGTGCACCACGGCACCGAAGGCCTGCTCGCGCAGCTGGGCCAGCTGGTCGCGCACGCGCGCCGCCTTTTCGAACTCCAGATTGCGCGCATGCTCGAGCATCTGCTTTTCCAGCAAGGCGATGCGTTTGCTGAGGTCCTTCTCGGACATCTGCTCCACCTCGGCCACCTGCAGCAGTTTTTGATCGTCGCGACCGCTCTTTTCCGAGTAAACGCCGTCGATCAAATCCTTGATGCGCTTGTTGATGCTGCGCGGCGTGATGCCGTTGGCCTCGTTGAAGGCCAGCTGCTTGCTGCGGCGGCGCTCGGTCTCGCCCATGGCCTTGCGCATGGAGTCGGTGACCCGATCGGCGTACAGAATCGCCTTGCCGTTGAGGTTGCGGGCGGCCCGACCGATGGTCTGGATCAGGCTGCGCTCGGAGCGCAGGAAGCCTTCCTTGTCGGCATCGAGGATGGCGACCAGGGACACCTCGGGGATGTCCAGGCCCTCGCGCAACAAGTTGATGCCCACCAGCACATCGAAGGCGCCCAAGCGCAGATCGCGCAGGATCTCGACCCGCTCGACCGTGTCCACATCCGAATGCAGGTAGCGGACCTTGACGCCGTTGTCGCTCAAGTAATCGGTCAGCTGTTCGGCCATGCGCTTGGTCAGCACCGTGATCAGCACCCGGTCGTTGGCCTCGACGCGTTCGCGGATCTCCTGCAGCACATCGTCCACCTGATGGGTGGCCGGGCGCACCTCGACGATGGGGTCGACCAGGCCGGTCGGTCGCACCACCTGCTCGACCACCTGGCCGGCATTCTGCTGCTCGTACGCTGCCGGCGTGGCCGAGACGAACACGGCCTGGCGCATCTTGCGCTCGAACTCATCGAACTTGAGCGGCCGGTTGTCCAGCGCCGAGGGCAGGCGGAAGCCATATTCGACCAGCGTGGTCTTGCGCGCCCGGTCGCCGTTGTACATGCCGCCGAACTGGCCGATCAGCACATGGCTTTCGTCCAGGAACATCAGGGCATCGCTGGGCAGGTAGTCCACCAGGGTCGGCGGCGGCTCGCCCGGCGCAGCGCCGGACAAATGCCGGGTGTAGTTTTCAATGCCCTTGCAGTGGCCCACCTCCTGCAGCATTTCCAGGTCGAAGCGGGTGCGCTGCTCCAGGCGCTGCGCCTCGACCAGCTTGCCTTCCTTGACGAAGAAACCCAGGCGCTCGCGCAGCTCTTCCTTGATGGTCTCCATCGCGCCCAGCACTTTTTCGCGCGGCGTGACGTAATGGCTGCTCGGGTAGACGGTGAAGCGAGGGATCTTTTGGCGGATCTTGCCGGTCAGCGGGTCGAAGAGCTGCAGGGTCTCGATCTCGTCATCGAAGAGCTCGATGCGCAGGGCCAGCTCGGAATGCTCGGCCGGGAAGACATCGATGGTGTCACCGCGCACGCGGAAGGCGCCGCGCGTGAACTCCAGCTCGTTGCGGGTGTACTGCATGCGAATCAGCTGGGCGATCACATCGCGCTGCCCGAGCTTGTCGCCATTGCGCAGGGTCATCACCATCTGGTGGTAATCGCTGGGGTTGCCGATGCCGTAGATGGCCGACACCGAGGCGACGATGACCACATCACGCCGCTCCATCAGGCTCTTGGTGGCCGAGAGGCGCAGCTGCTCGATGTGCTCGTTGATGGCGCTGTCCTTCTCGATGAACAAGTCGCGCTGCGGCACATAGGCTTCGGGCTGATAGTAGTCGTAGTAGCTGACGAAGTACTCGACCGCATTGTTCGGAAAGAAGTCGCGGAACTCGCTATAGAGCTGGGCGGCCAGGGTTTTGTTGGGCGCAAAGATGATGGCCGGCCGCCCCAGGCGGGCGATCACATTGGCCATGGTGAAGGTCTTGCCCGAGCCGGTCACGCCCAGCAGGGTCTGGTAGCTGAGGCCGTCGTTGATGCCCTCCACCAGCTGCGCAATCGCCGTCGGCTGGTCTCCGGCCGGCGGAAAAGGCTGGAACAGCTGGAACGGCGAGCCTTCGAAAGACACGAACTCACCCTTGGGCGCTTGCGCAGCATCGGGGGCGTTGTCAGTGAGGCTGTCTGAATCTTGCATGGGTGGAGACCGGGTCGGGAGAGAAAAGCAAGGGGCGCGGGCGCCGAGTACCGAGGGTTTGCCCACCTAAAATCGCAAGGCTGGGCAACCCGCAAGGGTAGCGCAGGCCGAGCCGCGCCGCAGCACGCCCCAGCAAACGCGCCCGTTTGTTCATGCCACCGTCCTGTCAGGAAGCTTCCATGTCCTTGTTTGCCGCCGTCGAAATGGCCCCCCGTGACCCCATCCTGGGCCTCAACGAACAATTCAATGCCGATCCGAATCCGGCCAAGGTGAACCTGGGCGTGGGCGTCTACTTTGACGAAAACGGCAAGCTGCCCCTGCTGAAATGCGTGGCCGAGGCCGAGCGCGCCATGCTGGCCGACCCCAAAGCCCGCGGCTACCTGCCCATCGACGGCATCGCCGCCTACGACAAGGCCGTGCAAGGCCTGGTCTTCGGCGCCGACAGCGCCGTGCTGGCCGACAAGCGCGTGGCCACCGTACAAGCCATCGGCGGCACCGGCGGCCTGAAGATTGGCGCCGATTTCCTCAAGCGCCTGAACCCCGGCGCCCGTGTGCTGATCTCCGACCCGTCCTGGGAGAACCACCGAGCCTTGTTCACCAACGCCGGCTTCCAGGTTGACACCTACCCCTACTTCGACGCGGCCAATCTGGGCGTCAACTTCGAAGGCATGCTGGCTGCGCTGAACAGCGCCGCAGCCGGCACGGTCATCGTGCTGCACGCCTGCTGCCACAACCCCACCGGCTACGACCTGACGCCCGCCCAATGGAACCAGGTGGTCGAGGTGGTGAAGGCCCGCGGCCTGGTCGCTTTCCTGGACATGGCCTACCAAGGCTTTGGCGAAGGCATTGCCGAAGACGGCGCCGTCATCCAACAGTTCCTGGCCGCCGGCCTGGATTTCTTTGTCTCGACCAGCTTCTCCAAGAGCTTTTCGCTCTACGGCGAGCGCGTCGGTGCGCTGAGCGTGGTCTGCGCCTCGAGCGAAGAAGCCGGCCGCGTGCTGAGCCAGCTCAAGATCGTCATCCGCACCAACTACTCCAACCCGCCGACACATGGCGCCCAAGTGGTGGCCACCGTGCTGTCCAGCCCGGCCCTGCGCGCCCTGTGGGAGGAAGAACTGGCCGGCATGCGCCTGCGCATCCGCGCCATGCGCTCGGCCCTGGTCAGCGCCTTGCAGGCTGCCGGCGTCAGCCAGGACCTCAGCTTCGTCACCCGCCAGAAGGGCATGTTCAGCTACTCGGGCCTGAGTGCGGCGCAGATGCAGCGCCTGCGCAGCGAGTTCGGCATTTACGGCGTGGATTCGGGCCGCATCTGCGTGGCCGCGCTGAACGAGAAAAACCTGCCGGCCGTGGCCGCAGCCATGGCGGCGGTGCTGCGCGGCTGAGGCCCGCAGCTCGGGCGAGACGCCCGCAGGACGCCCTGTTTTCGGGCGTCCTGCGCACAATTTCGGGTTTGCTCGCTGCGAGCTGTCACGCTTTTCACCGCTAATAGCCGACCATGCCGCTGTGCCGTGCGCAGTAAAATGCTGCGCTGCACAAAATATTTCAGGCAAGATCGAGCTTCAGCAACCCAGCGCAGCCCTGCTCTCACCCGCAACGCTGTGCGCCATGACCCCGAGGCCTACCCATGCTGTACCAGCTTTTTGAAACCCAGCGCGCGCTGATGAGCCCGTTCTCGGAGTTCGCCGCCGCCTCCGCCAAGCTTTACAGCCACCCGCTGTCGCCGTTCGCGCACACGCCCATGGCGCAACGGGTGTCGGCCGGCCTCGACCTGATGCACCGCCTGGCCAAGGATTACGAAAAGCCGGAGTTCGACATCCGCAGCGTCGAGGTCAGCGGCACCGAAGTCGCCGTGCAGGAGTTGGTGCCCATCACCAAGCCCTTCTGCCGACTGCTGCGCTTCAAGCGCTACACCGACAACCTGCAGGTGCTGACCGAGATGAAGGACCAGCCCACCGTGCTGGTCGTGGCGCCGCTTTCGGGCCACCACAGCACCTTGCTGCGCGACACCGTCAAGCAGTTGCTGAAAGAGCACAAGGTCTACATTACCGACTGGACCGACGCACGCATGGTCTCGCTGGAAGAAGGCCCCTTCCACCTCGACGACTACATCGCCTACGTGCAGGAGTTCATCCGCCACCTGGGCCCCGATTGCCATGTGATCTCGGTCTGCCAGCCCACGGTGCCGGTGCTGGCCGCGATCTCCCTGATGGCCAGCAGTGGCGAAACCACGCCGCGCAGCATGACCATGATGGGCGGCCCCATCGACGCCCGCAAGAGCCCGACCGCCGTCAACAACTTGGCCATGAACCGCAGCTTCAGCTGGTTCGAATCGAACGTGATCTACCGCGTGCCGACCAATTTCCCTGGCGCCGGCCGCGCCGTCTACCCGGGCTTCCTGCAGCACACCGGCTTTGTGGCCATGAACCCGGACCGCCACCTGAGCTCGCACTACGACTACTTCCTGGATCTGGTCCGTGGCGATGACGACGGCGCCGATTCGCACCGCAAGTTCTACGACGAGTACAACGCGGTGCTGGACATGCCGGCCGAGTACTACCTGGACACCATCAAGACCGTGTTCCAGGACTTCGCCCTGGTCAACGGCACCTGGAAGGTCAATGGCCAGCTCGTACGCCCGCAAGACATTCAAGGCACCGCCCTGCTGACGGTGGAAGGCGAGCTGGACGACATTTCGGGCGCTGGCCAGACCCGCGCGGCCCACGCGCTGTGCGCCGGCATCCCGCGCGAGCACCAGTACCACTACGACGCCATCGGCGCCGGCCACTATGGCATCTTCTCCGGCCGCCGCTGGCGCGAGAAGGTCTACCCCGAGGTGCGCAACTTCATCGCCAAATACAACCACGGCGAAGCCGCCGCCGAAGCGCAAGCCCAGGCCACCGTCAGCAAGGCACGCAAGCCCCGAGAAAGCCGCGCCAAACCTTGAGCCTGATCGAGAAGACCGAGGCCAGCACCCGGCTGGCCGAGCTGACGGCGCGCATCGACGCCGCCCTGCCTCAGACCCAGTGCACCCGCTGCGGCTATGTGGATTGCCGCACTTACGCCGAGGCCGTGGCGCACGGCGAAGCCGGCATCAACCAATGCCCGCCCGGCGGCGATGAAGGCGTGGCGCGGCTGGCCGCCCTGACCGGCCGCCCCGCCCTGCCCTTGAGCGCCGAGCATGGCCAGGAAGGCCCGCGAGCGCTTGCTGTGATCGATGAAGCTTGGTGCATCGGCTGCACGCTGTGCATCAAGGCCTGCCCGGTCGACTGCATCGTCGGCGCGCCCAAACAGATGCACCTGATCGTGGCCGAGCAATGCACGGGTTGCGAGCTCTGCGTGCCAGCCTGCCCGGTAGATTGCATTACCATGCGCCCTGTCACGGGTGAGCAGACCGGCTGGTCGGCCTGGAGCCCGGCGCAAGCCGATGCCGCGCGCCATCGCTACCGCTTCCACCAGTTCAAGGCCGAGCGCGAGCTGCGCGACAACGCCGCCCGCCTGCAAGCCAAGGCCGAGGCCAAGCTGGCCGATCTGGCTGCCGCCTCCAAGCTGAGCGCGCCCGATGATCTGGAGCGCAAGCGTGCCGTGATCCAGGCGGCCCTGGCCCGTGCGCGGGCCCAACGCCAAAGCTGAACCGAGCCCCGCCAGCCGGCCGAGCCACGGGCACAATCGCGCCCCATGAACGCGCAACAGATCCACGGTTTTTTCACCACCCTGCGCGCTGCCAACCCCAGCCCGCAGACCGAGCTGGAGTACAGCAGCGTGTTCGAGCTGCTGGCGGCGGTGCTGCTCTCGGCACAAGCCACCGATGTCGGCGTCAACAAGGCCACGCGGCGCCTCTT
>JAIXSD010000444.1 GCA_027484885.1 Rubrivivax sp. | reverse complement strand
GTGGCCAGGTCAAGACCGTCAGCGGCAACAGCAGCACGCAGCTCGGCGGCGGCAAGACGTATGTCTACACCGGTGCCGCGGCCAGCTCAGGCGATCTGGAGCTCATCGACGCCAGCTTCAGCACGCTCTACCTCTCGCAGGTGGGCGGCAACCTGGCCAATGCCAAGACCTACACCGACTACGCCTCGGGCCCGCAGCACAACAGCGGCGGCAACAGCCAGGTGATGGTGCGTGAACAGCTCAGCTTCACCGACAAGATCGACAGCGCGAGCCTGCGCATCACCTACGGCGACAGCGATCCGACGGCCACACAGGTGAAGGATGCGCTGAAGGCGGCCAACCAGAGTGGCGGCAGCTCCATCGTGGAGACGGTGGTGGCCGGCAGCAATGCCTACCAAGTCACCCGGGCAGCGCTGATCGATGACTTGACCGTCACCCAGCCCGCGGCCAACGGTTCGCCCCGCCAAGTCATCCGTGACACGGGCGGTGCTGTGGATGCTTACCGTTACACGCTGAGCGGCAACAACTTCGTGGTGGTGGACAGCACGCCCGATTCGCCGACCGCTCGCTTGTATGTGGATCCTCGAGCGGCTTCCATCAGTGCGGTGGCGAAGCGTGTGGGCTACAACGGGGAAGCGCAATCGCAGGATCAGTACACCAGCAGTGGATTCCTGGCGGGCGAGAGTTTCACCGTCACGGGCCTGGCCAGTGCACGCAACGCCGGGACCTATGGCTCGCACATCCAAGCCGAGGGCGCAGGTCTGGGCAACTACAGCATCAGCTACACCGACGCCGATCTGGTGATCGACAAGGCCGTGCTGACCTTGCGCGCCGTCACGGACTCCAAGGTCTACGACGGCAAGCTGAGTTCTTCGCAGGCGCCGCTGGTCAGCGGTCTGCAAAGCGGCGATCAGGTGACGCAGCTGACACAGTCCTTCACCGACAAGAACGCCGGCACGGGCAAAGAGCTGCGGGTGAATGCGGGCTATGTGCTGTCTGATGGCAACGCCGGCGGCAATTACATCGTCAACACCGAAAGTGTCTTTACGGGCGAAATTACCAAGGCCCAGGCCGTGGTGACGGCCAACAGCGCCAACACCGTTTACAACGGCCAGACGCAATCGGTCACCGGCTTCACGGCCAGCGGCTTGGTGGCCGGTGAGACCGAGGCGGTGCTCAGCGGTCTGAGCAGCGTGGGCGGCCAGGGCAAGAACGCCGGCAGCTACAGCCACAGCATCAGCGGCAGCGATGGCAACTACGCGCTGACCTTTGTCGACGGCGCTTTGACCATAGCCAAGGCCCAGGCGGTGGTCACGGCCAACAGCGCCAACACCGTCTACAACGGCCAGACGCAATCGGTCACGGGCTTCACGGCCAGCGGCCTGGTAGCGGGCGAGACCGAGGCGGTGCTCAACGGTCTGAGCAGCGTGGGCGGCCAGGGCAAGAATGCCGGCAGCTACAACCACCGCATCAGCGGCAGCGATAGCAATTACGCGCTGACCTTTGTCGATGGCGCTTTGAACATAGCCAAGGCCCAGGCGGTGGTCACGGCCAACAGTGCCAACACCGTCTACAACGGCCAGACGCAATCGGTCACCGGCTTCACGGCCAGCGGCCTGGTGGCCGGCGAGACCGAGGCGGTGCTGGGTGGCTTGAGCAGCACCGGCGGCCAGGGTCGGAATGCCGGCCGCTATGTGCATAGCGTGAGTGGCGCCGATGGCAATTACGCGCTGAGCTTTGTCGATGGCGCTCTGACTGTCGAGAAGGCGCAAGCCTCGGTGGCGGGTGTCGGCAGCAGCACCGTCTACAACGGTCTGGTGCAAACCCAAGCCGATGCCGTCACCCGCGGCTTTGTGGCGGGCGATGAGGTCGTGATCCAGGGCCTGGCCAGCGGCCGCAATGCGGGGACCTATGACTCGGCCCTGCAGGTCAGCGGTCGCGATGCCGGCAACTACAACATCACGGTGAGCAATGCCAGCTTGCGGATCGATCCCAAGGCGGTGCAGGTGACGGGCATCACGGCCGCCGACAAGGTGTACGACGGCAGCACGGCGGCCCGCATCGGTTTTGGCACCGTGTCGGGCACGGTGCTCGGTGAGACCTTGTTTGTCAGCGGTGTGGGTGCGTTTGACGACAAGAATGCAGGTCAGGGCAAGACCGTGACCGTGGCCGACGCGACGGCCTTGACGCGCAGCAATGGCAGCGGTGATTGGCTCAACTACCGCCTGGTCTCGACGGGCCCGGTCAGCACCCAGGCTGCGATCACGCCCAAGCTGCTGACGGTGGCGGGCACCACGGTGGCGGACAAGGTGTTTGACGGCAACACCCAGGCGGTGGCTTCCGCGGGAACCCTGCAAGGTCTGGTGGGTCTGGAGACGCTGGTCTTCGCCTCGCTCAGCGCTCAGTTCCAGGATGCCGCCGTGGGCACCGGCAAGCCGGTGTCGGTGAGTTATGGCCTGGGCGATGGCCTGAACGGGGGGCTGGCGTCTAACTACCGGGTGGCGGGTACCAACCACAGCGCCTCCATCACGGCCAGCAGCCGCCGCCCTGACGATCCGAAGCCCATCCCGCCCAACGACCGAGACCCGTCTCGCATCATCGATGTCCGCCCGACCGGTGCGGGTGTGCCGAATCTGTGCAATGAAGAGCATTTGGATGACGCCGATACAACGCAGATCGGCCTGACAGAAGACAAAATCAAACAGTGCAGCTGTGACCTCACCGAAGTGAATGGGGTCTACCTCTGCTACACGCCGCGTGCCGAAGAGTCGGCCAAGAAGGAGAAGCGTTCATGAAGCGACAGGTTCTGGTTCGCGCCCTGGTCACCGCTTGTGTCGGTGCTTGTGTTTCAAGTGCTCAGGCGCAAACGGCAGACCCCGGCAATGTGCAGCGTGCGATCGAAGATCAGAGCCTGCCCAGGCGCCCGGCTCCGCCGCCGCCTGCGGCCTTGGTTGGTGAGCGCAAGCCGCTGCAGAAGCTGGTCGAGGTGGTGGTCCAGGGCAGCACCCTGGTCGCGCCGGTGAAGGCCTACTGGCAGCCCAAGATTGGCGGCCCGGTCAGCGCCGAGGAATTGCTGGCCTTCGAGAACTGGGTCGCAGATCAAGGCCGGCGGGGCAGCTTTCTGGCCTATGCCCAGACCTTGATTGAAGCCGTCCCGGGCGGCGGTCAGCGTCTGAAAGTGCAGGTGGTGGCGCCCCGTGTGCAGGCGGTGAGCACGCAACTGGCGCAAGCGCCCGTGGGCCAGGCCTATCAGTTGCGGGTCCAGCAACGCCTGGCCTCGGTGCTGCGCAGCGGCGCGCTGATCGACATGCAGGCCTTGGAAGAGCAGCTCTCCGCCGCGGGCTACGACCTGCCGGTGGATCTGGGACTGGTCTTGCGCCCCGCTGGGCCGGAGCTGGTGGATGTGCTGGTGGAGATTGCACCGCGCCGGGTCAAGCCGGGTGACGTCAAGGTGTCGGCCTGGCAGGCCAATAACTACGGTTTGCGTCAGTACGGCGAGCCCCAGGTGATGGGCTCGGTCACCTTGGCCGGTGTGGAGCCGGGTGATGAGATCAATCTGCTGGGGCTGGGCTCCATGGGGGTCGCCTACGCCCGTGCCGAGTACGAGGCGCTGACGCCCAGCCTGCAGGGGCGTGCGCGGGTGTGGGGCAACACCTCCCGGACCAAGACCATCAAGGGCGGCGTGGCCGCGGTGGCTGGAGATTCGCACGAGTTTGGCGTCGGTTTCAGCCATTACCTGCCGGTGTCCTGGCGGCATCCGCTGAAGTCCCAGTACAGCCTCAGCCGGCGCCTGACCGCCAGCGAGCTGGCCAACTCGGGCCTGGGGATTTCGGAGATTCGTGACAGCCAATTCCGCTGGACACTCAGCAGCGAAAGCCTGGCCGGCGCCTGGACCCCCTTCCGTGCCGAATTGAGCCTGGCCCTGGGCGACTACACCACGGTGGTGGGTGACCTGACGCCGGAAGGCGGCTATGGCTTTGTGCAAGGCTCGGTGCGCTACGAGCACCCCGTGACCGACGATGAACGCTGGCATGCCGAATACCGGCTGCGCGGTCAGTGGGCCTCGCGCAACCTGGACTCCTACAACCGCATGTCACTCGGCGGCGTGAATGGGGTGCGGGCGTACACAAGCGCCGATGGCGTGGGTGATTCCGGCGCGCAGTGGAGCGTCGAGCTGGTGCGCAAGATCTCGGGCACGCAATCGGTCGGCGTGTTTTATGACGGCGGCGTGATTCGGCCGAATCGCAATCCGGTCACGGGCTCGATGAACAGCAGCTATACCTTGAACGCGGTCGGCGTGTCCTGGAGCGGCAGCGCGGGCAGCTGGCTGTTCAACAGCTCGCTGGCGCAGGGCTTTGGTGGCTACAAAAAGGCCGAGAGGAACGAGCCCACCGAGTCGCGCTCGAACGAGACCCGGGTGTTTGTTTCGGCCACCTACTATTTCTGAGCCATGGTTCGCTTTTGCTCAGAGGAGGGCATGTCGTGCACATCGCTTTGCTAGAGGACGAACCGGATCTCGCCGCGGAAGTTCGCAGCCTGCTGGAGCGTGAGGGCCACAGCGTCATCACCTTTCGCAGCGGAAATCACATCATCCGCGCCCTGACGCACGACCCGTTTGATCTGCTGGTGCTGGATTGGAACGTCCCCGGCCCGAATGGCCTCGATGTGCTGATCCACACGCGGCAGCAGCTGCAGCTGCGGGTGCCGGTCATTTTCCTGACCAGCAATCTGGCCGAAGAGCAGATCGTGCAAGCCCTGAATGCCGGCGCCGATGACTACTGCGGCAAGCCCTTGCGGGCGCCGGAGTTCACCGCCCGCTTGCGTGCGGTCGAGCGGCGCATGGGCCCGGCACCGACGCCGCCCTCGCTGGAGGCCGAGATCGAGGGAGGTTATCGCTTCCACGCCGCCGAGCGCCGCGTCGATATGGGCGACGAAAGCGTGACGCTGGGAGAGAAGGAGTTTGAGCTGGCGAAGTTGCTGTTCCAGAACATCGACCGCCCCATTTCCCGCACACGAATCATGGCCCATGTCTGGGGTCGCGAGGAGGACGATCTGTCCCGCACCCTCGATGTCCATGTCTCGTGGTTGCGCCGCAAGCTCAAGCTCGGCGCAGGGGGCGGCGAATGGCGTTTGCTGGTGGTGCGTGGCTACGGCTATCGCCTCGTCAAGGGAGAAGAATCCGTATGAAGAAGAAACGAACACATCTGCTGCGTGGACCTTGGGTCCTCCTGGCCGCTTTTGCAGTGACGGCCTCGGCCTCGGCTGCCACCGTCACGCCGCCCATGGGCGACACGCATGTGGCCTACGAGGTCAAGCGCGGCGACAAGCTCGAACTGCTGGTGGCCCGCTACATGGACGGTGCCGATGCCCTGGACCAGGTGGCCAAGCTCAACCAGCTTCGCAACGCCTCGCGGCTGGAGGTGGGGCGCCAGCTGTGGCTGCCGCGCGAGCGCATGCGTCACGAGCCGGTGTCGGCACGTGTCGCCAGCCTCAGCTGCAATCAAGCCCAGGTGCTGCGCGGCGAAAACACGCGCGTGCTGCAACTCGATGACAAGCTCGACCAAGACAGCGTGCTGCGCATGCCGGCGGGTTGCCATGCCTCGTTGAGCATCCAGGGCGGCGGATCCATCGGCCTGCCTTCCGGTGCAACCGTCCGGTTGAAGGTGTTGCGGCGCAATGCCCTCGAGGCCTCACCCGAGGTGCAGATCGAGTTGCTCAACGGCCGCATCGATCTCGACGTGGAGCGCCGAGGCAGCAAGGATGCGCCTTTCCTGGTGCGCACGCCGACCTCGGTGGCCGGTGTGCGCGGCACCAGTTTCCGTGTGGGCTTCGACGAGAAGGGCCGTCAAACTCGGGTCGAGGTGCAGGACGGCGTGGTCGGCGCGCGTGGTCTGGGCGAGAGTGCGGAAGTCCGGGTCGGCGCCGGGCAGGGCGTGTCCATCAATGCCGAGGGCCGCAGCCAGGCGGTGGAGACCTTGCCACCGGTGCCGCGCATCCTGGCCCTGCAAGCCGTGCCCGCGGGGTGGCAGGTTCAGTGGCAAAGGGCCGACAGCGTCCAGCGTCTGCACATCGAGCGCGCGCCCCAGGCCAACGAGCGGCAATGGGCCGCGGAGGATGTGCCGGCGGATCAGCCCTGGGTGCTGGCCGAACTGGGCAGCTACGCCACCTTCCTGAAGTTGCAGTCCTTCACCGCCGGCGGCTTGTTCAGCGAGCGGGTGGACGTGGCGC
>JAIXSD010000233.1 GCA_027484885.1 Rubrivivax sp. | reverse complement strand
CTCGCCTGGTGGGCGCTCGACTTCCCCTTCATGAAGCGCGGCCGCAATGCCAGCTCCCAGGCGGATGATCTGGAGACCACCCGCAAGGCCTGCGAGCGCTTCAAGACCATCCCGACCACGGTCATCAACTTCGTCGAAGGCACACGCTTCAGCGCTGCCAAGCATCAGGAGCAGAACAGCCCCTACCAGCACCTGCTCAAGCCCAAGGTCGGTGCGCTCAGCATGGCCCTGGCAACCATGGGCGATCAGTTCGAGGCCATGCTCGATGTGACCCTCGCCTACCCCGAGGGCACCCCCAGCTTCTGGGATTTGCTCTGTGGCCGTTGCGGTTCTGTGGTCGTGCGGGTGCAGCAGCGCCCGATTCCGGCTGAGTTGGTCGGCGGCAACCCCATGGCCGACAAGCGTCTGCGAGCCGGCATCTCGATGTGGATCAAGCGCCAGTGGGCCGACAAGGACGAGGTTTTGAAGGGCTTGCTGCCGCCGCGCTGATGCAGCAGCCGAGGGCGGCGCGCAGTCGCGGCCCGGAATTGGCGCAGTCCGATTCAAACCTCTCTGACATGGTTGTTGGAGCCCACACCGTCCACCTGGGTCTTGAAGCCCTTGGGCACGAAGACGGTGTTCTTGCTGCCTGTGAATTCGATCCGTTCGACTTTGGCACTCGCGGGGATGCGCACGGTGTTGCCGACCCCCGTGATCAACAGGCGCTGAAGGGTGTTTCCCTCGCCAATCGTGATGTCGCAGTCGATGCCGTTGATGTCCACGTCGTACAGGCCCGGGCGGTCGATGGTGGACTTGACGCGCACCCCGTCTACCTCGGTCAGTGCGCCGCTGCTGCTGGTGCCGCCGCAGCCGCCGAGCGCCACGCTGACGACGGCGCCGCCCAAAGCAAGCAAAGCAGTCAATGCACTGCGGCGGTGGGCGGTGGCAGTCGGCACGCGGCCGGGTTGGCGATGGATGTTCATATTGAAAAACTCCGTGGTCGAGAAAAAGACGGCAGCCCGATCGGGCCACCGGTAGCCGGCATCTGCACCGATGGCGATGAAGACGGAGCGCAGTCTGGCCTTGCGGTGATGAACAGCCCATGAAGACGCAGCCCGATCCGGTGAGCCTGCCCATTCGGGCAAACGCGTTCTTGGCTGCCCGCTTGGGGGTGCTCACAATGACAGCACCCGCCGACCACGGCCTCCCTTTTTCAGAACCGCAAGGCGTTTTCGATGCCAACACCTTTCCGCACCTCGTTGGGCCCAGGGCGGGCCGCCCCTCTTTTGCGACCCTTGTCGCCTCGCCGCGCGGCCCCCTCTTGGGTCGTCGGCCTGCTGGTGAGCGTGAGCCTGCTCCCGACCGCCGGCTGGGCCCAAGCCACAGCGGCCGGGACTGGGCTTGAGACTGCCGGTCTGCAGCAATGCCGCCAGATCGTCGATGCATCCGCGCGCCTCGCTTGTTATGACGCTTTGCCCTTGCCAGCACTCGCGATTGCGCCTTCGCGTGAGTCAGTGCCGATGGCTGCTGCCGTACCCGCCGTTCAAGCCGCGCCGTCTGCGGCCCGACCTGAAGCCAGCTTCGGCTTGCCCGCCAAGGCGCCGGCAGAAGCCGAGGCTCTGCAGAGCAGCCTGGCCCGCGAGATGGACGGCTGGGGCGCCAACACCGTGTTTGTGCTGGCCAATGGCCAGCGCTGGCAAGTCGTCGATGGCAGCCAGGGGGTCTTGCTGCCCGAGAACCGGCGCGTCACCGTGCGTCGGGCCTCGCTCGGCAGCTATGTGATGGAGTTCGAGGGCCTGAACCGCTCGCCGCGGGTCAAGCGCTTGCAGTAGTCAAGTGCCGGACCAAGCCTTGGCGGTCGGCACCAGCTTGGGGAAAAGCCGGGGATAGGCCGTGCAAACCCGGCAACTCCGGGCTGGCGCGGGTGGACTGAATCTCTACACTAGCCCAAGCTCAAGCCTCGCGCCTTCGGGGTGCGCCCACCGCCTGAACCTCCCCCTCATGCCCGGCCCGCGTTCCATCACAGGTGCTGCAGCCTTTGCCACCGCCCTGCGGCGGCAACTGCGCCATGGTGGGCGGCAGGCGGCGTCTGCGGCGCTGGGCTTGCTGCTGGCCGGCCTGGCTTTGACCGCGGTGATCAGCCTCAGCAGCGCTGAGCAGGCAGAGCGCGATGCGCAGGCGCAGTTCGACCGCTTCGCCGGCCGCATCGAACGCGAAATCGAGCGCCGCCTGCTGCAACCCATTTACGGCCTCAAGGGCGCGCGCGGGGTCTATGCCGCCAGTGACGATGTCTCGCGCATTGACTTCCGCAACTATGTGGATTCGCGCCAGCTGGCGCAGGAGTTCCCCGGCATCCGCGGTTTTGGCTTCATCGAACGGGTGCTGCGCAGCGAGCTGAACCGATTCCTTGACCAGGCGCGGGCCGATGGCATGCCGGACTTCCAGGTCAGCACCTCCGGGCAGGCGGCCGATCTCTACGTTGTCAAGTACCTGGAGCCGCTGGGCGACAACCTGCCGGCCCTGGGCCATGACTTGGGCCAGGATCCGCTGCGCCGCGAAGCCATCGAGCGGGCGGTGCTGACCGGCGCCGACACCATGAGCGGCCGCATCACCCTGGTGCAGGACGAGGCCCGGCGTCCAGGCTTCATGCTGCTGGTGCCGGTCTACCGGCGCGGCGCCGATCCGCAGACCGAGGGCCAGCGCCTCCGCGCCCTGGTGGGGGTGGTGTACGCGCCGGTGGTGGCCGAAGAGCTGCTCGGCCGCGTGGCCGAGGTCAGCGAGCATCTGTTGGACTTCCGCCTGCTGGCCGATGACGGCCCGCAAGCCCAGGACCTGCTGTTTGCCTCCAGCCCGGCGATTGCCACGGCCGCGGCCGACCACCCGTCAGCAGCCCGGCCGACCCATGCGCAGGAGCGAACGATCGATTTCGGCGGCAAGCGGCTGCGCCTGCAGCTGGCCAGCACGCCGGCCTTCGAGCAGCGCGTGCACCGCGGTGCCCCGTGGTGGATCGCCGTCAGCGGCGCCGGCCTCAGCCTGAGCCTGGCGTTTGCCACCTGGCTGCTGATCTCGGGCCGCCTGCGCGCCGAGGCCCTGGCCGCCGCCCGCACCGCCGATCTGGCCCGGGCCCTGGGTGAGAACCGCTCGCTGCTGGAGACGGTGCACCAGCATTCCATCGTCTCCGTCACCGATGTGGACGGCACCATCATCGATGTCAACGAGGCCTTCTGCCGCATCAGCGGCTACAGCCGAGATGAGCTGCTGGGCGCCAACCACCGGCTGAT
>JAIXSD010000745.1 GCA_027484885.1 Rubrivivax sp. | reverse complement strand
TTGCGGCTGCGTGCATACGCCGCCGGGTCGACCGCCGCGATGCGCGCTTGCGCGGCCGCCAGGCTGGGCTCGGTGGCCGGTGCTGGCGCCCTCGACCCAGGGCCATGGGCCTGCGAAGGTCGGTGCCAGCTCTTGCCTATCGTGTCGTCATCCATGCCTGCGAGTCCTTGAAGCGCTCAGCGGGCAGCATAGGTTTGCGGGCATGGCCGCGCTGGACCGGGGCTATTCAGGCGAGTCCGACGATGCTGGCGATTCAGAGGCCTAAACACATCGCGTGTACTGCATGCCCGGTCGGCCCGGCAGGCGCGGTGTGAAACCGCCCTTCTCGTAAAAGCCCTGCTTGCCCTCGGCGCAGAAGAGCTGGATGTCACGCAGGCCCTGCTGCAGGCAATGCTGAACCAGGCGATCGAGCAGTTGCGCGCCCAGGCCCCGCCCTTGCCAGGAAGGCGAAACAATCATCTCGGTGATGAAGGCATGCAAGACACCATCGGAAATCACCCGCCCGAAACCCACCAACTCGCCGCCGGCATAGGCCGCGCACTGCGCCCAGGACCCCGCCAGGGCGCGCGCATAAAACTCCGTTTCACGCTGCAGGCCGCCGGCCCAGCCGGTGCTGTCGTAGAGACGCTGAAAGACCACCGCGTCGGGCGGGCCGCTCATGTCCAAACGAATTTGCTCCGACGCGCTCACCGATCACAGACCCAGGCGCGCGTAAACGCAGGTGTTCCTCGGCTCCCCCTGCGGTGACAGGCTGTCGCAGCGCAAGATGCCTTCGAGCTCGAAGCCGCAGCGTTCGGCCACGGCGCGGCTGGCGCGGTTGCTTTCATCCATGCGGATCTCGACCCGGCGGGCGCGCAGCTGCTCGAAGGCCATGCGGCTCAGGGCCGTCACAGCCTCGCTCATGAAGCCTTGGCCCTGAGCGCTGGCGCGCAGCCAGTAGCCGATCTCGAAGCGGCGCACGGTCCAGTCCATGCGGTGCAGGCCGGTGCCGCCGAGCAGGCGGCGGCCTTCGGGCGCGCGGTCGTAGATCTGGTAGCAGAGATCCCGGCGAGCGATGAAGTCGGCGCATTGGCGGCGGGCCACGGCTTCGGATTCTTCAAAGCTGGGCACCTGCTGGGCCCAGGGCATCCAGGGGCTGAGCAGGCCGATGGACTCGGCCACGGCCACGCTCAGCGCCGGGCCGATACCGGGCCGCGGCGCGGCCAGCAGCAGGCGCTCGGTGCTGATCGTCTCGGGCACCTCGATCAGGAGGGGGTCAGGTCTTGCTTCGCTCATTTCTGTCTCGCTCACCCTGCCGCGCTCATTTGTTCGGCCCGAGGTCCAGCGCCAGGCCGCTGGCGCCGGCCACGCCTTGCGGGTTCTCGTCTTCCAGGTCCTCGGCCTTGGGCAGCTCACGCACATCGCGGATGACCGGGTGGCGCCAGGCGATCAAGGCCAGGCAGAGCGCCCCCACGCCGGCGAACAGCAGCGAGGAGCGCAGGCCCACATGCTCACCGAGCCAGCCGCCCAGCAGCGCGCCGGGGCCGGCCGGGATCAGGATCAACCAGCGCATGGTGCTGGTCATGCGGCCCAACATGGGCGCCGGGGTCACCGCCTGACGCAGGGACAGGAAGTTGATGAAGATCAGTACGGCACCGACGCCGAACATGAAGAGCATGAAGGCAAAGGCCGCCACACCCCAGGCATTGGCCGGCATCAGACCCAGCAGCAGCCAGCCGAAGCCCGAGCTGGCGACACCCAGCACCAGGCAAGGGCCTGGCCCCAGCTTGGCACTGATGCGGTGGCCGAACACGCTGGCCAGCACCGTGCCGGCACCCAGGGCCACATAGCTCAGGCCCACCTCTTGCGCGCTGAGGCCAAGGCTGCGGGTGGCGAACAGGATCTGCACCACCTGGGCTGCGTTGTAGCAAAGCTGCCAGCTGCCGACCGTGCAGGCCAGGCTGACCAGCAGCGCACGCTCGCGCACGAACTGCACGCCGGCCTTGAGGTCGCGCCAGAAGTCAGACTGCCCGCTCGGCGCCAGCTGCTCTTGCACCTTGATGCCTCGCAGAATCAAAGCCGAGAACAGCACCAACACGGCATCTACAGCCAGGGCCATGGGTGCACCCAGCAGCTTGATCAGCACACCGGCCACGCCAGGCCCGGCCACCTCAGCGCCGCTGGAGGCGAGCGCGTTCTTGGCATGGGCCTCGACCAGGCGGTCGCGGCTGACCACCTGGGTCAGCACAATCTGCGCGGCACTGCCAGCGACGGTGTAGACCGTGCCGAGCACAAAACCCACCACATACAGCCAGTTCATGGTGAGCCAGCCCATCCAGGCGGCCAGCGGCACGGTGGCCACGGCCAGGCCAAGGAAAGCCTCACCGAAGACATAGACCGGCAGCTTGCGCACGCGGTCCAGCCAGACTCCGCCGGGCAGCGAGAACAGCACAAAGGGCGCGATCTCCATCGAGGTCAGCAAGCCCATCTGCGTGGGGCTGGCGTTGAGCAGCACGGCCGCCGTCAGCGGCAGGGCCAGCATCGTGATCTGCCCACCCAGGGAGCTGATCAGGATGGAAGTCCAGAGCCGACGGTAGATCGCATCACGCAGCAGATCGCCAGGCGGCAGGGTCAGCAGGCGGCGCATTCGCTCGAACAGCAAGCCCGGCCACAGGCCGGGGCGCGACAAGGACGCAAGAAAGCGGGTAGCCATGAGAAACACACTCCGAAACGGTTCCCGGTGCGCGGGCTCCCACGCGCAGGGCGGGAGACCAAGCCAAACCAGGGCATTCCGCCCTGGGGGCGAGATGCGAGAAACAAACAAGACTGGAAGACAGAACTGGGTGAGCTGGAAGCCAAGCAGCAGGCCGGCAATTCAACAGCACGGCGGCTCACCGAGGGGGAGGATCAACCGAAGCAGCGCCGCGTCAATGCGGGCAGTCGGCGGCAGCCTGGGGCCAGGCTGCGACTCGCGCGCAGGCGAGCGCCGCACGGGGTGTGCGTCGTCGGGTGCGGTCGAGGAGCTTGGTCATGGTCTGATCTGAATCAAGAGCGGCCATGCTAACAGCGGGCCATGAAGGCCGGCAAGTGCGTGAGGTCAGGCCCCCGCAGCTCGGGGGCGCAACGCGAACCCTCAGGCCGAAGCGGGCGGCAGATCGCGGGCCGGCCTTCGCTGCGCGCCGAAGGCTCGCACCTCGCCAGCCAGGGATCGAGAGAAGCCCAGGGACTCGTAGATGCCGATGGCCACATCGTCCGGATCGGCGCACATGACCAGACGCTGCAAGCCCCAGGCCTGCAAGCCCTGCCCCACCACCGCATCGATCAAGGCCGTGCACAGGCCCCGGCGCCGCCAGGCCGGGTGGGTGCCGACATGCTGAAAGCGGCCCAGCTCGGGCCGGCCGATCTGCGCGGCGCGGAACAGGCCGCAGTCGGCCACCATCTGCTCGCCCGCAAACAGGCCGAACCAGGCGCCCAAACCGGCCGCCTGCATCGCGGCATAGCGGCGCATCTGGCGCTCGCGGTGCACGCGGTAGCCGAAGGGCTCGTAGCCCGCGTCATTGCTCTCGCACTGCAGGTCGAGCACGGCGGCCAGTTCAGCCTCCTGCCTCAAGTCCAGCGCTCGGATGTGAAACTCGGGCGCCAAAACCCGCTGCGGGCGGCGCCAGGCCTCGGCCGTCACGGCCAGGGTGGCGCTGCCAAAGATCTCGAAACCGTCCGCTGCCCAACTCAAGAGCGGCTCATGCGGCGCGGCCGCATCAAAACCGATGGCCACATGGCCGGACTCGCGCGTGTGCTGCCCCACTTCCTCCTCGAAGCGCTGCAGCCAATGCGCCAGATCGGCATCGCGCGGCGGCTCGGGCAGGATCAAGGCATTGCCCCAGTAGAACAGCGGATTGCTGGGCATGCGCAGCACCAGGCAATCGGGCCGCTCGATCACCTGCCCGTCGAAGCGGGCAAAGATCAGATCGGTCTGCCAGCCCAGGGACAGACGCTCGATCAAACCCGGTTCAGGCAAGACCTGACCCTCGCTTCAGAAGCCCACTGCAGCACCATCGCGGCGCGGGTCGCTGGCGGCCACATAGCCTTCCACCGCCGGGTCGCCCAGGCGCCAGATGAACTGGCCGGCGCCGAAGTCTTGGTAGCTGTCGTGGATGTCGCCAATCTGGTGGCCCAGCTCGCGCAGGCCGGCCACCGTGGCTGGCGGCATGTGCGGCTCGACATTGAGCGACAGGCCTTCGTTGAAGCGCCAGCGCGGCGCGTCGCAGGCGGTCTGCGGCTGCTGGCCATAGTCCAGCATGCGCACCAGGGTCTGCATATGGCCTTGCGGCTGCATATTGCCGCCCATCACGCCGTAGCTCATGACGGGCCG
>JAIXSD010000239.1 GCA_027484885.1 Rubrivivax sp. | reverse complement strand
AGCACAGAAGCGAGATTATGACTGATTTTCTTTCTACTCGTCAAGCATTTCTGCAAGATTTGTTTTGAATCTCAAATCACATCGAATTGCTTCGATCTTCACCACCCAGATACTCAAGCGACTCCTTCGAGCCACTCGCTGACTTCCGAAGAAGTGTTTCTGTGCAGCGAAGCCCTCTACTGTAGCACAGGAATTTTCGGCGTTGCAAAGCTTTTTGCAAATTTCTCGCTGAGGCCGGTGTGGGTCGCTCACGCAAGTCAGGGGCCGCCGGAGCAGCCATCTGCGAGAGCCTCGTCGTGACCAGCCAGCCACCACGGTACCGCTATTGCCGAGCCGAAATAAAAGAAGGGGCGCAGGGCCCCTTCTTTCCGTGCATCTTTCCGTAGCCCTGCCCGCTCCGTTCAAAGCAGAAGGACCAGAAGTCGCTACCGTCAGTCTTCCTGGAATGCCTCTTCCCGCTTGCTCTTGATGGAGGGCAGCATGACCACCACCACCATCAGCAGGGCCGCGATCAGCAAGCCGGCGGACAGAGGGCGGGTCATGAACGTGCCCCAGTCACCGCGCGACAACAACAAAGCACGGCGCAGGTTCTCTTCCATCATGGGGCCGAGGATGAAACCCAGCAGCAAGGGCGCGGGTTCGCAGCTCAGCTTGTAGAAGATATAGCCAACCACCGCAAAGCCTGCCGTGACGAACACGTCGAAGTTGTTGTTGTTCAGGGTGTAGGACCCAATGCAGCAAAAGGTGACGATGGCCGGGAACAGGAAACGGTAGGGCACCGTCAGCAGCTTGATCCAAATACCGATCAGGGGCAGGTTCAGCACGATCAGCATCAGATTGCCGACCCACATCGAGGCGATCAGGCCCCAGAACAGCTCCGGATTGCTGGTCATGACCTGCGGGCCGGGCTGGATGCCCTTGATGGTCATGGCGCCAACCATCAGGGCCATCACGGCGTTCGGCGGGATGCCGAGCGTCAGCATGGGAATGAAGCTGGTCTGCGCGCCAGCGTTGTTGGCCGACTCCGGGCCAGCCACACCCTGGATGGCGCCTTTGCCAAAGGGCACGCGCGGATTGCGTGCGACCTTCTTCTCCAAGGTGTAGGCCGCGAACGAAGCCAGCAAGGCGCCACCGCCGGGCAAGACACCCAGGATGGAACCCAAGGCAGTGCCACGGATCACGGCCGGCCAGGCTTCAGCAAAGTCCTGACGCGTGGGCCACAAGCCCTTCACATCCTTGGTGAAGACCTCACGGTGCTCGGCGGGCTTGCCCAGATTGGCGATGATCTCGCCGAAGCCGAACACGCCCATGGCGATGACCACAAAGCCCAAGCCATCGGTCAGTTCGGGGATGTCGAAGGAAAAGCGCGGCGTGCCCGAGATCACATCGGTGTTGATCTGGCCCAGCAACAAGCCCAGCAAAATCATGGCGATCGCCTTGATCAGCGAGCCCGAGGCCAGGACCACAGCGCCGATCAAGCCCAACACCATCAGCGAGAAGTACTCGGCCGGGCCGAACTTGAAGGCCAGCTCGGTCAGAGGCGGCGCGAAGGCCGCGATGATGATCGTGCCCACACAGCCCGCGAAGAAGGAACCCAGGCCCGCGGCGGCCAATGCGGCACCGGCGCGGCCCTGGCGAGCCATCTGGTAGCCGTCGATGGCGGTCACCACCGAACTGGATTCCCCCGGCACATTGATCAGGATGGCCGTGGTCGAGCCACCGTACTGCGCGCCGTAGTAGATACCGGCCAGCATGATCAAGGCCGGCGTGGCGTCCAGCGCATAGATCGAGGGCAGCAACATGGCAATGGTGGCCACGGGGCCCAGGCCCGGGAGCACGCCAATCAAGGTGCCCAGCAAAGCGCCGCCAAAGGCGTAGAGCAAGTTTTGGAGGGTCAGCGCCGTGTGAAAACCCAGCGCGAGATTGTTCAGCAAGTCCATGCGCAGGTCCTCAGTTGCCGAAGATGGTGGGCCAGACTGGGATCACCAGCTTCAGGCCCCAGACGAAAATGATCCAACTGCCCACCGTCAGAATCACGGTGCTGAGCAGCGCATCCTTCCAGCTGAACTCGTCACCGGCCGCAGCGGCCAGCACGATCACCAAAGGCAAGGTCATCAGCAGCCCCAATCGAGGCAAGGCCAGGCCGAACAACACGATGGCCGCGGTGATGACCAGCAGCGGGCGCCAGGCCACCGGGCCGATGGGGTCGCCTCCTTCGGATTCCAGGGTCAGGGCCTTGAACAGCACCAGGCTGCCCAGCAAGGCCAGCAAGACACCCAGGCCGAAGGGGAAGTAACCCGGGCCGGGCCGGGCGGAGGAGCCAAAGTTGTACTCGGTGGAGGCCCAGGCGAACACCACCCCGACCAGCACAAACATCAACCCGGACCAGAAGTCTCTTTGACTCTTGATCTTCATGGGGAATCCCTTTTTCTGCTTCTAGCTGCGATGAAGCGGGATTCTAGGGAGCCCCCTGTGGCGACGCGCTTGTGGCTTACACGTAATCGCAGCGGATCGCCGCAGCAGCGCGGCTGGGCCTGCGCCTCAGGTTTGCCACTGCGGCGTGCTGCGCAGGATCTCTTCCAGCGTGGTCACGCCTTCAGCCACCTTCATGGCGCCTGCCAGGCGCAGCGGCCGCAGGCCTTCCTGCATGGCCTGGCGGCGCAAGGCCGAGATGTCGGGCGTGGGGTGCAGATGCGACTTGACCGTCTCGCCCACCGTCAGCAGCTCGTACAAGCCTGCACGGCCGCGGTAGCCCGTGTTGCGGCACTCCAGGCAACCGACCGGCTTGTAAGGTTTGACGCCGCCGTTCATGCGCCAGTGCTTGAGCATGTCGTTCAAGGTGTCGCGGGTGACGCTGGGGTCGGGCACCTTGCAGTGGTTGCACAAAGTGCGCACCAGTCGCTGGGCCAGCACGCCAATCACCGTGGCGCTGATCAAATAAGACGGCACACCCAGATCCGTCAGCCGCGTGATCGCTGCCGCGGCATCGTTGGTGTGCAAGGTGCTGAAAACCAGATGGCCCGTCAGCGCCGCCTGAATCGCCATCTCGGCCGTGGCCAGGTCGCGGATTTCGCCGACCATGATGATGTCGGGGTCCTGGCGCATCAGGGCCCGCAGGCCTTCGGCAAAGCCGAAGTCCAAGGCCGTCTGCACCTGGGTCTGGTTGAAGGCCGGCTCGATCATTTCGATCGGGTCTTCGATGGTGCAGACATTGACCTCGTCGGTCGCCAGGCGCTTGAGCGTGGAGTACAGCGTGGTGGTCTTGCCGCTGCCGGTCGGGCCCGTCACCAGAATGATGCCGTGGGCCTGGGTCACCAGCTTTTCCCAGCGCTCGCTGTCATGGCTGGAAAAGCCCAGCATGGACAAATCCTTGACCGCGGTGTCGGGGTCGAAGATCCGCATCACCATCTTTTCGCCAAAGGCCGTGGGCAGCGTGGACAAGCGCATTTCCACTTCGTCGCCGGCCGGATTGCGCGTCTTGATGCGGCCGTCCAGCGGCCGGCGGCGCTCCACCACATCCATGCGACCGAGCAGCTTGATGCGCGAGGTCATCGCACTCATCACCGTGGGCGGCAGCTGGTAGACGGTGTGCAGCACGCCGTCGATGCGGAAGCGGATCACGCCCATCTCGCGGCGCGGCTCCAGATGGATGTCGCTGGCGCGCTGGTCGAAGGCGTACTGCCACAGCCAGTCCACCACCTGCACCACGCCCTGGTCGTTGGCATCGAGCTGTTTGTTGCTGCGGCCCAGCTCCACCAGCTGCTCAAAGCTGGCCACCTGGCTGGACTCACCCGCCTTGGCCGCGGCGCGCACCGAACGGGCCAGCGTGAAGAACTCGGTCGTGTAGCGCGCAATCTCCAGCGGGTTGGCCACCACCAGCTTGATGGGCTTGCGCACATGGGCTTCAATCTGCGCCACCCAGCCGGTGTCAAACGGCTCCGAGGTGGCGATGGTCACCTCGGTCACGCCCACCAGCAGCGGCAGGCAGCGCTTGGCCTCGGCATAGCCGACCGACATCACATCGGACACACGCCCCACATCGACCTTGAGCGGGTCGATGCGCAAGTAAGGCAGCTTGGCCCGCTCGGCCAGCCATTCCGACAGCGCGTCCACATCGAGCGGCTTGCCCGTGCTGATGCGCGTCAAGCCGCCATGGCCCAGCCGCACCAGCGGGTGCAACGAGCTGTCGCCCGCGGCGAAGCGGCCTTCGGTGCGCAGCACCTGGGCTTCGTCGATCAAGCCATCTTCCTGCAACCAGTGCAGCAGGGTGCGCCACTCCAGCCGACCTTCGCCGCTGGCGGCTGGCGTGTTGCTCGATGAAGCAGAGGATGAGGCGCTTGAGGCCGATGCGGACGCGCTGGTCTTGGGCTTGGCATTCATGATGGAGAAGGGACGCTCCGCGCTCAAATGGGGTTGAGAATGCTCAAAGGCAGGGGCCGCACCATGCGCAGCCATTTGCGCGCCGGCAGCTCGAACAGCGACTCGATATTAGCCGCTCGGCGCTCCAGTTCCTCACGATCGGGCACCACCACGCCGCGCGCCGCCACCAGCACGGTGTTGCCCTCCTTGGTCGGCGTCAGGCTCCAGACCTGGTCCGAGCCAAAGATGGCCGCCACACGCCGCGCGCTGGCGGCAAAGCTGGCGTCGCGGCCGAAGAGGTTCACCGTCATCAGGCCGCCGTCCACCAGCAGGCCGTGGCAGTGGCGGTAGAAGTCTTCATCGTCCAGCACCGGGCCTGCAGCCTCGTGGTCGTAGAGGTCGATATTGAGCACATCGACCGTTTGCAGATGCTCCGGGTTCGCCACCCACTGGCCGGCATCCTCGTTGATCACCGTCAGGCGCTTGTCGTCCTCGGGCAGGTGGAACCACATGCGGCAGGCCTGAATCACGGTGGGGTTCAGCTCCACCGCCGTGGTCTTCATGCGCAGCACCTTGTGGCAAAAACGGGTGATGGCCCCTGCCCCCAAGCCCAGCTGCAGGGCGTGGCCGCTGCGCAACTCGGCGCTGGGGCGCCAGAGCATCCAGGCCATCATGCGCTGGATGTACTCCAGCTCCAGATGCTGGGGCTTGCGGATGCGCATGGCGCCCTGCACCCAGATGGAATCGAGGTGCAAAAAGCGCACCCCGTCGAACTCCGACATGGTGGCCGGCGCCCAGGGCATGGCGCCGGTCTTGGATTTGCTGTTGGTCTTGGACTTGTTGGAAAGGCTCATGCCTCAAGTGTCGCCCATGGCCGCCTGCAGCGAAGGCCCGAGCTGGGCCCAGACGGCCAGCTTCTTCGCATAGCTCAGGGTGTAGGCCGGGCTGGACGAAGGCAAGGCATGGATGCGCCAGCGCCCGGCCTGATCGCCCAGCTGGCGCAGGCCCAGGCGCGCCGCCGTGCCGCCGTTGAAGGCAATGGCGCGCAAGCGCGGCAGGCGCGCCTCGATCAGGCCCAGCAGATCGCTGGCCTCGGGATTGCGGATGTCGCTGTCCAGGCTGCCGCGCCGCTGCGTGGTCTGGATCACATCCCACAGGCCCACGCCGGCCTGCTGCAAGAGCGCCAAGCGCTCGGCATAGCTGGCCGGCGCCAGCGCCAAGCCCAGCGATTCGCCGAGCAGGCGCCAGAATTGGTTTTGCGGATGACCGTAATAAGCCTGAGCCTGCAGCGAGGCCACGCCGGGAAAGCTGCCCAGCACCAGCAGGCGGGTGTCAGCAAACACATGGGGTGCCAGGCCTTGCAGGCGTGGCGCGGGGCTGCTGTCGATCTCAGCCATGCGCGTGCAAAGGCAAGCGAGGCAAGGCCGCCCGCACATTGGCGCTGGTGATGGCTGCCGTCTCGGCCAGGCTCCAGCGGCGCAGCGCGGCCAGGCTCTCGGCGATGCGCGGCAGCTCGGCCGGCTCGTTGCGGCCCATGGCCTCGCCGGCCGCGCGCTGCTCGGCCGTCTTGTAAAGCCAGTGCGGCGGGATGTCGGGCGCATCGGTCTCCAGCACCAGGCTCTCGGCCGGCAGCTCGGCCGCCAGGCGGCGGATCTGCTGTGAACGATCGAAAGTCAGCGTGCCGCCAAAGCCCAGCTTGAAGCCCAAATCGACAAAAGCCTGGGCCTGCTGCGCGCTGCCATTGAAGGCATGGGCAATGCCGCCAGCGACCGGCAAGCGCCGCAGCCCGGCCAAGAGCTGATCAGCACTGCGCCGCACATGCAGCAGCACTGGCAGCGCGAGGCGCCGCGCCAGCTTGAGCTGCTCCAGATAGAAAAAGCGCTGACGCTCCGCATCGAGGCCGGGCACAAAGAAATCCAGGCCGATCTCGCCAATGGCGACCAAGCGCGGGTCGCCGTGGTGAATCTCCAGCTGCTCGGCCAGCAGGGTCAGGTCTTGCTCGCTGGCCTGCATCACGTACAGCGGGTGGATGCCCAGGGCGTAGACAAAACCATGCGCATGGGCCAACTCGCGCACCGTATCGAAGTCAAAGGCCGCCACCGCCGGCAGCACGATCTGCTGCACGCCGGCGGCGCGGGCACGCGCCACCACGTCGGCCCGGTCGGGCTCGAACTCGGGCGCGTCGAGATGGCAGTGGCTGTCGATCCACATGCCCTCAGCTCCAGCCGCGGCGGTTGATCAGCGGAACACCACCGTGCGGCGGCCGTTCAGCAGGATGCGGTGCTCGGCATGCCACTGGATGGCGCGGGCCAGGGTCACGCACTCGGTGTCGCGGCCGATGGCCACCAGTTGCTCGGGCGGCAGGCTGTGGTCGATGCGGGCCACCTCTTGCTCGATGATGGGGCCTTCGTCCAGGTCCGAGGTCACATAGTGCGCGGTCGCGCCGATCAGCTTGACGCCGCGCTCGTAGGCCTGGTGGTAAGGCTTGGCGCCCTTGAAGCTGGGCAGGAAGCTGTGGTGGATGTTGATGGCCCGGCCCGAGAGATCACGGCAAAGCTCGGGCGAGAGGATCTGCATATAGCGGGCCAGCACCACCAGATCGATCTGGTTCTCGGCCATCACCTCGCGGATCTTGCGCTCCTGCGCCTGCTTCTGCTCCGGGCTCGAGTTCAGCAGCGGGAAGTGGTGGAAGGGGATGTTGTGCGAGGCCGCGAGTTGGTAGAAGTCGCGGTGGTTGGAAACGATGGCCGGGATCTCGATCGGCAGATGCCCGGTCTGCACACGGAACAGCAGGTCGTTGAGGCAATGGCCCAGCTTGGACACGAGCAGCAGCACACGGGTCTTGGCCGAGCGTGCCACCAGCTCCCAGTCCATCTGCAGGCGTTCGGCCAGGGGCTGGAAAGCCGCTTGCAACGCGGCGGCCTCGGTCAGCGCCGCACACTCGAACTCGATGCGCATGAAAAAGCGCTGGTGGTCGGCATCGCCATGCTGGGCCGAGGTCAGGATGTTGCCGCCCTGCTCCAGCAGGAAACCGGTCACGGCATGGACGATGCCGGCGCGGTCCGGGCAGCTGAGCTTGAGGATGAAGCGGGTGTCTTGGCTCATGGTCACTCGTGGAAGCAGGGGATTCAGGAAACTGGAAGTGGTCAATCAAGCAAGGGTCGGCTGCATCGTGCCACCCACCAGGCTCAGCTGCTGCTGGCATTGCGCGGCCAGGGTCTGGTCGTGGGTGACCAGCACAAAGGCCGTGCCCAGCTCGCGGGCCGTGGCCAGCATCAGCTCGAACACCGCTTGCGCGGT
>JAIXSD010000594.1 GCA_027484885.1 Rubrivivax sp. | reverse complement strand
TGAGGATTCCAAATGCCGATTCAAAAAATCCTGCTGGTCGATGATTCCAAGACCGAGTTGCATGTGCTCAGCGAGATGCTGGTCAAGCGCGGCTATCTGGTGCGCACCGCCGAAAACGGCGAGGAGGCGATGAAGCGCCTGGCCGAGGAAGTGCCTGACCTGATCCTGATGGACGTGGTCATGCCCGGTCAGAACGGCTTCCAGCTGACCCGCAGCATCACCCGCGACGAGCGCTTTGCCGCCGTGCCGGTGATCATGTGCACCAGCAAGAACCAAGAGACCGACAAGGTCTGGGGCATGCGCCAGGGCGCGCGTGACTATGTGGTCAAGCCGGTCAAGGCCGAGGAGTTGCTGGCCAAGATCAAGGCCCTGGGCTGAGCCCCGAGGGCGCTGTCATGAGTAGCAACAACAAGCAAGCCCTGCGCGATCTGCAAACCCGCCTGGCGCAGCGCATGCAGGCGGCGCGCGATCAAGAGACGCAGGCGGCCAGCTGGCTGGCGGTGGAGTGTGCGGGCGTGGGCCTGCTGCTCTCGCTGCGCCAGGCGGCTGAAATTTTCACACCGGTGCCGATGCGGCCGCTGCCTTATGCCCAGCCCTGGCTGGCGGGCGTGGCCAATTTGCGCGGTGGCTTGTTCACCGTCGTCGATCTGGCGGTGTTTCTGGGCCTGCGTGAATCGGGTGCCCAGCGCAGCGAGGCGCGTCAGGATGTGGCCCAGGTGCGCCTGGTCTCGCTCAATGCCGAGCTCAATTTGAACTGCGCGCTGCTGGTGGATCGCTTGCTCGGCCTGCGTGGCGATGAGCAACTGAGCCCCGATCCGGCGCAGGCCGAGGACGGCGGCGAGCGCCCGCGCTTCGCCGGACCGCGCCTGCTGGATGCTGACGGGCGCAGCTGGCAGGTGCTCGATCTTGAGGCGCTGTCCAAGCACGACCAATTCCTGCGAGTCGTGGTTTGATCTGATAAGCAAACGGCCCGCCTTGAGCTAGGCTCAAGAGTCAGCGGCACGGCCAACGCCGATCCATGTGGGATCGGCTTCCAAACGTATTCACGAGGGTGAGATGAGCTTCCTGGACAAGATCAAAAACCTGGGCAAGAACGAAACCGAAGGCCAGAACGAGCACGCGGCCGCGGACTCCATGCCCGGCGGTGCGGTGCTGGTGTCCACACAGTCGCACACCGGCCCAGGCCAGCTGTCGAACTCCTCCATCATCTCCGAGGCCCTGCCGACCGAGCAGCAGGGCGCCACCCAGTTCGATGAAACGGCGGTCGGCACCAGCACCTTTGCCACCACCAGCGCGGCGCTGGACGGCCCCTTGACCGAGCAGCCCGCCCCGGCGCGCAGCGCCGAAAACCGCCGCCAGACCCTGCTGACCGCCCTGGTGGCGGCCGGCTTGCTGGGCACCGCGGTCACCGTCAGCCTGAGCCTGGTCGGCGGCAGCCGCAGCTCGGCCCAGGTGCGTGCCGCCGGTCAGGCCTTGATGCACTCGCAGCGCATGGCCAAATCGGTGTCCACCGCCCTCGTGGGCAACCAGGGCGCGTTTGCGGAACTGCGTGAGAGCGGCAGCGTGCTGGTCGGCGTGGTCGGCAATCTGCGCACCGGCGACGGCCCGCTGGCCGCAGCCCCGGGCAGCGTGCAGCCGGTGCTGGACATTGTTCAGCCCCTGGTCGAACGCGCCGAGAAGAACGCCCAGGTGGTTCAGGCGCAGGAAAAGGTGCTGACCGAAGTCGGCCAGGCCCTGCGCGCCATCAACCGCCAGTCCAGCGATCTGCTGGAAAGCGCCGAGGCTGTGGCCTCGGAATCGCTGCAACGCAATGGTTCGGCCGCTGAAATCTCGGCCGCCGGTCAGCTGGTGATGCTGACCCAGCGCATCGGCAAGAGCGCCAACGAATTCCTGACGCAAGAAGGCGTGAGCCCCGAGGCCGTGTTCCTGCTGGGCAAGGACTTGAACTCCTTCAAGCTGATCGCCGAGGCCCTGCTGAACGGCAATTCCGAGCTGCGCCTGAGCAGCGCCAAGGACCCGCAGCTGCGTGAACGCCTGGGCGCCCTGCTCAAGCAGTACGAACAGACCCGCACCCAGGCCAAGGCCATTCTGGACAATCTGCAAGGTCTGGTCGCTTCGCGTGAAGCGCAGAAGAGCATCCTGGGCGACAGCGAGGCGCTGCGCAAGGGTCTGGAAGACCTGGCCCTGGAGCTGGAATCCGCCGGTGGCGTGAGCTGGTGGCTGGCCCTGCTGATGATCGCCTCGCTGGGCGCCCTGGTGGCCGGTTCGCTGGGTTTCCTGCGCCTCTACGTGGCGGATCAGAAGCAACGGGCCCTGTTGGCCGAAGCGCAAGAGAGCGAAGCGAAAGCGCAGGAGCGCGAAGCCAAGCGCGTCAACGACGCCAACCAGGCCGCAATTTTGCGTTTGATGAACGAGCTGCAGTCGGTCGCTGAAGGTGACTTGACGCAACAAGCCACCGTGACCGAGGACATCACCGGCGCCATCGCCGACTCGGTGAACTACACCGTGGAAGAGCTGCGCAATCTGGTCGGTCAGGTGCAGGCCACGGCCGCACGGGTGACCGACACCACCGGCCAGGTCGACCAGACCTCGACCGATCTGTTGGCCGCCTCCAAGGAACAGCTGCACGAAATCCGCTCCACCGGCGAGGCCGTGCTGCAGATGGCCGAGCGCATCAACGAGGTGTCCAACGCCGCCCAGTCCACCGCTGAAGTGGCGCGTCAGTCGCGTCAGGCGGCCGAGTCGGGTCTGCAGGCCATGCAGAACAACATCAGCGGTATGAATGCCATCCGCGACCACATCCAGGAAACCTCCAAGCGCATCAAACGTCTGGGTGAGTCCTCGCAGGAAATCGGTGAGATCACCGAGCTGATCTCCGACATTACCGAACAAACCAACGTGCTGGCGCTGAATGCGGCCATCCAGGCCGCCTCGGCCGGTGAAGCCGGTCGCGGCTTCTCGGTGGTGGCGGAAGAAGTGCAGCGCCTGGCCGAACGCTCGGGCGATGCCACCCGCCGGATTGCCGCCCTGGTCAAGACCATTCAGACCGACACGCACGATGCCGTGGCCGCCATGGAGCGCTCGACCCTCGGGGTGGTGCAGGGTACGCGTCTGTCCGACGCGGCCGGCAAGGCCCTGGAAGAGATCGACACCGTGTCGCGTCGCCTGGACGAATTGATCGCTCAGATTTCCAGCCAGGCGCTCAGCGAAGCGGCCTCGGCCAATGAAGTGGCTTCCAACATCCAGCACATTTTTGCCGTGACCGAACAGACCAGCGAAGGCACGCGCTCGACTGCACAAATGGTGCACGAGCTGTCCCGTTCGGCCGAGGCGCTCAAGCAATCGGTGGCTCGGTTCAAGGTCGCCTAAGAGGCGGAGCCCGGCATGGATCAGTTCCGCGAGTCCGAGTTCCCTCCCGACCTCAGCCCTTTGGCGTGGGTGCAGGAGGAGTTGCGCCGATCCCTTGAATCGGTTCACAAGGCGCTGCGGCGCATGCTGCGCGATGGCGACAGCAAGTTCAGCGTGCTGGGCGCCGAGGTGCCCTCCAGCTCCAAGTCGCTGCAGGCGGCTGCCGCCGAGCTGCACCAGGTGGCGGGCGTGCTGTCCCTGGTCGGCTTGCCGGCCGGCGCCACGGTGCTTCGCGCAGCCGAGCAGGCGGTGCTGCGCCTGGCGGAGCGCACCGATCTGGTCGACCCCTTCCGGGTCGAGACGATCGAGCGCGCCAATTTCGCCCTGCTCAGCTACATCGCCCGCCTGCTGGCCGGCAACAAGGCCTCGACCCTGAGCCTGTTCCCCGCCTACCGCGAGCTGCAGACCTTCAACGACGCCGAGCGCGTGCACCCGGCCGATTTGTGGCAGTACGAGTGGCGCTGGCGCGAGGTGCCGGCCGAGCCGGGCTGCCCGGCCCTGGCCCCCGAGCAGGGCCGTGCGCCTTTCGAGGCCGCCTTGCTCAAGCACATGCGCACGCCCAGCCCGGCCTTTGCCGGCCGCCTGAGCGATTTGTGCGCCGGCCTGGCCGCGGGTCTGATCGACACCCAGGGCCGCACGCTTTGGCAGCTGGCCGCCGCGCAGTTCCAGGCGCAAGCCCTGGGCCTGCTCGATGGCGATGCCTTCGTCAAACGCCTGGGCTCGCGCCTGCTGTCCCAGCTCAAGCTGGGCCGCCAGGTCGACCCGGCGGTGCAGGAGCGCTTGGCGCATGACCTCTTGTTCTTCTGCGCCCAGGCGCGGGATCCCGCCAGCGAGCGCGCTGCGCCCCGCCTCAGCGCGGTGCGCCATGCCTTTGGCCTGACGGACGAAGTCCGTGGTGATTACGAAGACCAGACCCTGGGTCATATCGACCCGGCTTGGGTGGCGCAGGCGCGCCGCCGGGTCGGCGTGGCCAAGGACTCCTGGGGCAGCGCAGCCGAGGGCGACAGCCATCGCCTGGCCGGCCTGGACGAGCAGTTTGCGGCCGTGGCCGAGTCTCTGCAGCGCCTCTTCCCCAGCGGCGAGGTGCTGGGCCAGACCTTGCAGCGCGCGGTGGTGTCCACCCTGCGCTCGGGCCAGCCGCCCAGCCCGGCCCTGGCCATGGAAGTGGCCACCAGCATGTTGTATGTCGAAGCGGCGCTCGATGACGCCGCCTTCGACCAGCCTGAACAGGCCGAGCGCGTGCGCGCCCTGGCCCAGCGCATCGACGCCGTGGCCCATGGCGACGCGCCGCAGCCGCTGGATGCCTGGATGGAGGACCTGTACCGCCGCGTCTCCGACCGCCAGACCCTGGGCAGCGTGGTGCATGAGCTTCGCGCCAGCCTGTCCGAAGTCGAGCGTCAGGCGGATGAGTATTTCCGCGACCCCAGCCAACGCGCCAAGCTGATCCCCGTGCCGGCCCAGCTCTCCGCCATGCGCGGCGTGCTGACCGTGCTGGGCTTGGACCAGGCTGCGCATGCCTGCCTGCGCATGCGCGATGAGGTTGATGAGCTGGCCAACACCGAGGTCGACACCGAGCGCGGAGGCCCGCGCGAGCTCTTCGAGCGCCTGGCCAACAATCTGGGTGCCTTGGGTTTCTTGATCGACATGCTCAGCGTCCAGCCGCAGCTGGCCAAGCGCATGTTTGTGTTCGATGAGGCCAGCGGCCGCCTGAACCCGGTCATGGG
>JAIXSD010000093.1 GCA_027484885.1 Rubrivivax sp. | reverse complement strand
GCCCGCCTTTGAGGCTTCACGCCCCCTGACAATCCTGCTTCCATGAGCGACACCCTTCCCTCCAGCGAGTACGCGCACGACACCGTGCCGGCCGAGCTGCCGCCGGCGCCCCAGCCCGAGCTGGCCGCCGCGGCGCCTGCGCCTCAGGCCGCTCCTGCCCCGGCCTTGCCCCCTGTGGCCGTGGCCCCGCATTCGGCCGCCCGGGAACTGATGGATTTGCTGGCATCGATGCGCTTTGCCATCGCCTTGCTGACGGTGATCTGCATCGCCTCGGTGATCGGCACCGTGGTCAAGCAGCGCGAGCCGTTGAACAACTACGTCAACCAGTTCGGGCCCTTCTGGTCCGAGGTGTTCGGTAAGTTCGACCTCTACACCGTCTACGGCGCCTGGTGGTTCCTGCTGATCCTGGCGTTTCTGGTGGTCTCCACCAGCCTGTGCATCACGCGCAATGCACCCAAGATCCTGCACGACATCCAGAACTTCAAGGAATCGGTGCGCGAGCAATCGCTGCAAGCCCACCATCACAAGGCCATCCTGCAGCTGAGCCACGCGCCCGAGGCGGCGCTGGCCGATTTGAAGAGCCGCCTGGCGGCCGGTGGCTGGAAGACCAAGGTGCAGGTGCGTGACCGCGGCGTGATGCTTGCGGCGCGGCGCGGCGCGAGCAACAAGATCGGCTATCTGGCGGCGCATTCGGCCATCGTGCTGGTCTGCATCGGCGGCCTGCTGGATGGCGACCTGCTGGTGCGCGGCCTGATGTGGGCCCAGGGCAAGACGATTTACGAAGGCGGCGGCCTGATCAGCGAGGTCAAGCCCGAGCACCGCCTGCCGCCTAACAACCCCAGCTTCCGCGGCAACCTGATGGTGCCCGAAGGCGCCACCGCTGGCACGGCCATCCTCTCCATGCCCAGCGGCGTGGTGCTGCAGGACCTGCCCTTCGATGTGGAGCTGAAGAAGTTCATCGTCGAGTACTACGACACCGGCATGCCCAAGCTGTTCGCCAGCGACATCGTGATCCGCGATCGCGAGACCGGGCTGACGACCGAGAAGCGGGTCAAGGTCAACGAGCCGGCCCAGCACCGCGGCATCGCCATTTACCAAAGCAGTTTTGAAGACGGTGGCTCCAGCCTCAAGCTGCAAGCCCTGCCCATGGGCCGCAGAACGGCGGCAGCGGCCAAGCCTTTCGAGATCAACGGCCTGGTCGGCGGCAGCACCCTGCTGGAAGGCATCTCGGCGCAGGACGACGGCAAGCCCAGCGACAGCCTGCGCCTGGAGTTCTCTGGCCTGCGCGTGATCAATGTGGAGAACATGAGCGGCGCCGGGGCCGGCAAGGCCGACCGCACCGATGTGCGCGCCGTCGACCTGGTCAACAAGCTGCAAAACCACATGGGCAGCGGCGCCCGTGCCGGCACCGACAAGGAGCTGCGCAATGTCGGCCCCTCGTTCAGCTACCGCCTGCGCGATGCCGCCGGTCAGGCGCGCGAGTACAACAACTACATGCTGCCGGTCGATCTGGACGGGCAAAAAGTCTTCCTCGCCGGCGTGCGCGAAACCCCGGCCGAGGCCTTCCGCTACCTGCGCATTCCGGCGGATGCCGACCTGAGCATGGACAGCTGGATGCGCCTGCGCCAGAACCTGCTCGACCCAGACCTGCGCGAGCGCGCCGCCCGCCGCTACGCCGTGGCCGCCACGCCCAACGACAAGCCGCAGATGACGCCGCAGCTGCAGGCCACCGCACGCCGCGCGCTCAATCTGTTTGCCGGCGCAGAGAGCGCCAAAGTGGACACCAGCAATGGCTGGGGTGGCCTGCCGGCCCTGAGCCAGTTCATCGAAAGCGAAGTGCCCGAGGGCGAGCGCCAGCGGGTGTCTGAAGTGCTGCTGCGCATCCTCAACGGCAGCCTGTTCGAGCTCTACAAGCTGGGCCGCGAGCAAGCCGGCCAGGCCTCGGCCCCGGCCGACAGCGCCACCCAGGCCTTCATGACCCAGGCCGTGCTGTCCTTGTCGGACAGCATGTTCTACCCGGCGCCGGTGCTGCTGCAGCTGCAGGATTTCAAGCAGGTGCAGGCCAGCGTGTTCCAGGTGACGCGCGCGCCGGGCCAGAAGCTGGTGTACCTGGGCGCGGTCTTGCTGATCGTGGGCGTGTTTGCCATGCTCTACATCCGCGAGCGCCGCCTCTGGCTGTGGCTGGAGCCCAGCCCGGGCCAGCCGGAAACCACCCGGGTGCGCATGGCCATGGCCAGCACCCGAGAATCGCCCGATATGGCTACCGAGTTCGAACAATTGCAAGGCTATCTCTCCAAGGAAGAAGGCGTATGAACAGCTCAAGCAGCAGCGGCACCCTCCGCGGCACCGGTCGGCCGGTGCGCAGCCAGGATCTGGGCTACTTCTCAGGCCGGGACGCCCTGGACTGGGGCTTCGCCGCCCTGATCCTGATTGGCGGCCTGTTCGCCTTCTCGCGCTACGGCGCCTCGATGGATGGCTATGAAAAAGGCATCCTGGTCTGCGCCATCCCCTCGCTGATCGCGCTGGGCTGGTTCTGGGCGCCGCTGCGCTGGCTGTGCGCCGGCGTGGGCGCGGCCAGCCTGCTGGCCATCGGCCTGTACGTTCAGACGCCCGATGCCTTTGGCGCCGATCTGGCCGCAGCCGACAAGGTCTTCTGGCTCAAGTACGCCCTGTCCAGCCAGAGCGCCATTCTGTGGATGAGCGTGCTCTTCTACATGGCCACCCTGTTCTACTGGGGCGGCTTCTTCACCAAGAGCGGCGAGAACAGCGCCGCCGAAGCCATCGGCTCACGCCTGACCTGGGGCGCCGTCTTCATGGCCCTGGTGGGCACCATGGTGCGCTGGTTCGAAAGCCACCAGATTGCCCCCGACATCGGCCACATCCCGGTCAGCAACCTCTACGAGGTCTTCGTGCTGTTCGCCTGGATGACGGCGCTGTTCTACCTGTACTACGAAGCCAAGTTCAAGACCCGTGCCCTGGGCGCCTATGTGCTGCTGGTGATCAGCGCGGCGGTCAGCTTCCTGCTCTGGTACACGGTGGCGCGCGAGGCGCATGAGATCCAGCCCCTGGTGCCAGCCCTGCAGAGCTGGTGGATGAAGATCCATGTGCCGGCCAATTTCGTGGGCTATGGCACCTTCGCCCTGGCCGCCATGGTGGCCCTGGCCTATCTGCTCAAGACCGCCAGCCTGCGCGCACTCAGCCTGGGCCTGATCGTCATGCCCTTGGCCCTGATCGCCATGATTCTGGCCGCCCGCTTCGGCGCCGATCTGCCGGCCGAAACCATCGCCGGCCTGGACGGCTGGGCGCGCAAGATGGCCGGCCTGCTGGTCTTCTTCGTGCTGGCCGTGGCCTTGCGCAGCCGCCTGACGGCCCGCCTGCCCGAGCTGAGCACCCTGGACGACCTGATGTACAAGGCCATCGCCCTGGGCTTTGCCTTCTTCACCATCGCCACCATCCTGGGCGCCTTCTGGGCGGCCGAGGCCTGGGGCGGCTACTGGAGCTGGGACCCGAAGGAGACCTGGGCCCTGATCGTCTGGCTGAACTACGCGGCCTGGCTGCACATGCGCTTGATGAAGGGCCTGCGCGGCGCCGTCTCCGCCTGGTGGGCGCTGGCGGGCCTGGTGGTCACCACCTTCGCCTTCCTGGGCGTGAACATGTTCCTCTCCGGCCTGCACTCTTACGGCACGCTCTGAGACCCTGAGCCCCCCAATGCGCCGCCAGCCCGCCCCGACCGTGACACTGCGAAGGATGCTGGCAGCGCTGCTGTGGGGGATGCTGCGGCTCAGCCTCTGCGGGATCCTGGTTAGCACGGCCAGCCCGGCCAGCGCCACACCACTGCGCATCGCCACTGGCGAACTGCCGCCCTACGCCACCCAAAACCGCCAAGACCAGGGCATTGCCCTGGACATCGTGCGGCGCGCCTTTGCCCTGGCCGGCTACCAGGTGCAGTACCACTTCCTGCCCTGGGCCCGCGCCCAGCAGGAGACCCGCCAAGGCCTCTACGACGCCTCCGCCTACTGGGGCGCCTCGGCCGAGCGGCGGCGCGATTTCCTGCTCAGCGACAACGTGCTGACCGAGCAATGGCTGCTGGTCTACCGCCGCGAGCTCAAGCTCGACTGGACCACCCTGGCCGATCTGCGCGGCTACAAGGTCGGCTATGTGCGCGACTACACCTACACGCCCGAGTTCTGGTCCAAGATCCAGAACGGCGAGCTCGACGGCGACGCCACGCCCACCGACCTGGCCGGCCTGCGCAAGATGCTGCTGGGCCGCATCGATGTGCTGCCCATGGAGCGCAATGTGGCTTGCGATCTGCTCGGCCACCACTTCAAGCCCGCCGAGGCCGCCCAGATCGCGGCCCACCCGCGCCTCTTGACCGACAGCTTCAGCACCCACCTGATCCTGCCGCCGCAGGTGGCGCGCAGCGCCGAGCTGCTGCGCGACTTCAACCTCGGCCTGAAAAAGCTCAAGGACAGCGGCGAACACAGCCGCCTGCTCCGCGCCCTGCCCTGCCCGGCCGGCTGGAACTGAGCGTCCCTGCGCGGGACATTGACACCGCTGCCGGCAAAATTTTCCGGCAGCCCGTAAGCTGCAGCCTCGTTCTCGCGACAGAGACCCTCCTCCTCTTCGATTGCTGCCCGCCATGCGCCACACCGACCGCCACCTTGCCCCGAGCACGCCCATCCTGGCCTCGGAGATCACACCGCAGGCGGTCTACCAGCAGCGCCGCCACTGGCTGCAGCTGATGGCCAGCGGCGCCGCCGGCGCCGGCCTGGCCGCCTGGGCCGGCCGCGAGGCCCTGGCGCAAACCGCCGGCCCCGGCAAGCTGGCCAAGCTGCCCGGTGCCAAGAGCACGGTGGCTGGCGCCATCAGCCTGGACAAGCTGACCCGCTATGAAGACGCCAGCAGCTACAACAATTTCTACGAATTCGGCACCGACAAATCCGACCCGGCCCGCACGGCCGGCAGCCTGAAGCCGCGCCCCTGGACGGTGACGGTGGAAGGCGAGGTCGGCAAGCCCGGCAGCTTCGACCTCGACCAGCTGCTCAAGCTCAGCCCCATGGAGGAACGCATCTACCGCCTGCGCTGCGTCGAAGGCTGGAGCATGGTGATCCCCTGGGTCGGCTACTCGCTGGCCGAGCTGATCAAGCGGGTCGAGCCCAACTCGCGCGCCAAGTATGTGGAGTTCATCAGCTTGGCCGACCGCAGGCAGATGCCAGGCCTGCGCTCGGGCGTGCTGGACTGGCCCTACACCGAAGGCCTGCGCATCGATGAAGCCATGCACCCGCTGACCCTGCTCGCCTTCGGCATGTACGGCGAGGTGCTGCCCAACCAGAACGGCGCGCCGGTGCGACTGGTCCTGCCCTGGAAGTACGGCTTCAAATCGGCCAAGTCCATCGTCAAGATCCGCTTCGTCGAGAAGCAGCCCGTGTCCAGCTGGACCCGTGCCGCGGCCAGCGAGTACGGCTTTTACTCGAATGTGAACCCGCAGGTGGACCACCCACGCTGGAGCCAGGCCAGCGAGCGCCGCATCGGCGAAGACGGCTTGTTCGCCAAGAAGCGCCCCACCCTGATGTTCAACGGCTATGCCGAGCAGGTGGCCTCGCTCTACGCCGGCATGGACCTGAAGAAGTTCTACTGAGGCCGCCCCGCATGGCGCGCCGTTCCCTCTGGCTGCACCCCGCGGCCAAGCCCCTGCTGTTCCTGATCTGCCTGGCGCCGCTGGCCTGGCTGATTGTGGCCGCGGCCACCGACCGGCTCGGCGCCAACCCGGCCGAGGCCTTGATCCGCGGCCTGGGCGACTGGAGCTTGCGCGGCCTCTGTCTGACCCTGGCCGTGACGCCGCTGCGCGTGCTCAGCGGCCAGCCGGCCCTGGCACGCTTTCGCCGCATGCTGGGCCTGTTCAGCTTTTTCTACGCCAGCCTGCACCTGCTGGCCTACGGCTGGCTGGACATGGGCCTGGAGCTCGGCGACATCGGCCGAGACATCCTCAAGCGGCCCTTCATCCTGATGGGCTTTGTCGCCTGGCTGATCTTGCTGCCCCTGGCCCTGACCTCCTTCAACCGCGCCATCAAGGCCCTGGGCGCGGCGCGCTGGCAACGCCTGCATCGCGGGGTCTATCTGCTCAGCCTGATCGCCCTGGCCCACTTCATCTGGATGCGCGCGGGCAAGAACAACTTTGCCGAACCGGCGCTCTACGGCGCCATCCTCGGCCTGCTGCTGGGCTGGCGGCTGTGGCGGGCCTGGCAAGGCCGCCTCAGCCGCCGGGTTGCCGGCCGCTGAAGCCGGCTTCAGGGCTTGGCGGCGGCCGGCCCGATGTGGCGGTCCAGGAACTGCAGCATCTGCTCGAACAGATCGATGCGGTTCTCGGTCTTGCCATAACCATGGGCTTCACCGGCCTTGATCATCAACACCTCGGGCGGACGCCCGGCTTTCTTGAGCGCATCCACCATCAGATTCGTCTGCTCCATTGGCGTGCGCCAGTCCTCGCTGCCGGCGTAAATGAACAGCGGCGCCTTGAGGCGCTCAGCATGGCGGGCCGGTGAGATCTCGTGGGCGCGCGCCCAACCCGGCTCCTTCTGGCCGATCAGCTGGCGCCAGAAGGCCACGCCGCTGGGGCTGCGCGGGATGTCACCCTGGCCCGAGGTGAGGATGACCTCCAGATCACTGACCACCAGTCCGGCGACACCGCACTTGAACAGGTCCGGCGTCTTGATCAAGGCCCAGAGCGTGGCATAGCCCCCGTAGCTGGCGCCCGAGATGCACATGCGTTGCGGATCGGCAAAGCCGGCCTGCACCGCCCAGGCGGCCGCGTCCTCATGGTCCTCGGACATCTTGCGGCCCAGCTCGCCGTAACCGGCGTCGTAGACCTTGTGCCCCAGGCCCGGCGTAATGCGGAAATTGGGCAGCACCACGGCATAGCCACGCGAGGCCAGCATCTGGGCCTCGGTGACCCCGTAGCCGCTGAGATGGCCCCAGGTGTCAGGCCGGGCATGCGGGCCACCGTGGATGTGCAGCACGGTGGGCAGGCGCTGGCCAGGCTGGTGGTTGGCGGGCAGGAAGTAGTAGGACGGAATCTCCAGACCGTCTCGGGTCTTGAGCAGGAAGGGGCGCATCTCCACCAGGTCGGTGTCGGTCAGGTCTTCGCGGCTGGGCGTCAGCTCTTCCAGCGTCTTGCGCTCTTCGTCCAGCACATAGTAGGTGGGCACCGCGCGGTCGCTGTACACCGTCACCAGGGTGCGGCTGCTGGTGGTGCGCTGGATGGCCACCGTCTTGCCAGGGAAGCTGGCCTGCAGGTTGGCCTGTTGTTGGGCATAGGCTTCGTCGAAATAGGCCACCTGCTGGCGCTCATCGGCAAAGCGCAGGCCGACAAGCTTGCGGCTGCGTGGATCGTAGATCAGGCCGCTGTCCAGGTCGTAGCGCGGATGGGCCGCCAGCACGGCCGTGAGCTTGCATTCGCGCGTGTCGAGGCGATGCAGGCCGCGGGTGTTGCTGCCGCGGAAGGCGCTGACGATGAGATCCTGGTTGTCCTCCGCGAAGGCCAGGGGTTGCCAGTCGTCTGGATCACCGGCAGCGAACTTGGCCACTTCCTGCCAGGGCGCGTCTTGTGAGGCCCGCACCAGCACGCGGTAGCTGCGCTCGGACGGCGGCAGCTCGGGCTTGTCCACCAGCTTGACAGCCCGCGGCACGCCGTCGCGGTCCAGCACCCAATCCTCCACATCGCCGGGCGTGTCGAAGGTCAGCAGCTGGCGCTGGCCGTTGTCGAGATTGACACGGTAGATGTCGAAGGCCTTGTTGCTGCGCAGATTAGCCCGTACCAGGATCTCCGCCTCACGGCCCGGTGCCACCGCCATGAAATTCATGAAGGTGAAGCGCCGCTGGCCCTGGCCCAGCTGCTCGCGCACGGTGGGCATGAGCTTGCGTGCGGCGCTGCCATCGATCTTGACCGAGAACAAACCGCCACCATCGCCCGACTCGGGCCCGGTCGGCGCGTCCAGCCGCCCGAGGGTGTAGATCAGTCGCTCGGAACCCACCCAGTGGAAGGCGGTGACATCGAACTGGGTCATGCCGGTCAGGGCCTTGGCCTGCCGGGTCTGCAAATCAAAGAGCACGATATTGCGTTTGCCACCGAGCGGCGCCAACAAGGCCAGCAAACGGCCATCCGGCGACAGCTTGCCGCCGCTGTAGCGGGCCCGCGCGGCAAACGCGCTCAAGGGGGCCGGTGCGGCTCGGGGCGCTTCCAAACGGGCGGCCGGTGCGGCGGCATTCGTCTCGGCGCTCGCCGCTGGGCTGGCGGCCCACAGGCCCATGGCGGCCATCAAGGCCACCTG